>CAMCYZ010000048.1 GCA_945885545.1 Spirosoma fluviale | reverse complement strand
TATTAGACTTCAAAAAGGCCAAAATACATTTTGTCTTAGGTTTCGTAAAAGACAAGGATTTGGAGAAGGTTTTGAACCTATTTCCCATAAATGCTTCCTATTATTTTACAACTTTTGATTCTTTTAGGGCCCTTTCGCCATCAGAACTGCAAACTGAGGCACATAAATACGGCTTAGAATCGAGTATTTATACTAATGTAAACGAAGCTCTAAGCCATGTAAAAACCATAGCCAAGCCAAAAGATATTATATTTGTAGGCGGAAGCACATATTTAGTAGCAGAATTAAACAATTTATAGATTTGTCAAGGAAGAAACAACATCGATTTGAGCACAATACTATGGCAGACAATGTCATAGAAAGAGGCAAAGAACTTTATACCTCCATAAAAGGAAAATGGAACGAAGTTTTTTTTAAAAATTCTAATCCCATTACCGTTGAACTGGCCTGTGGAAAAGGAGAATATACTGTTGGGTTGAGCAAACAATTTCCAGAGGTTAATTTTATTGGCGTAGACATTAAAGGTGATAGGATAGCTAGAGGAAGTAAAAAAGCCATGGACTTAAATTTGTCAAATGTGGCCTTTCTGAGAACTGGTATACAATACTTAGACGAGTTTTTTGAACCTGAAGAAATTGACGAGCTGTGGTTGGTACATCCAGATCCACAGCCAAGAGACAAAGAAGAAAAAAGAAGACTTACCAATCAAAAATTCCTTAATTCATATAAAATTTACTTAAAAAACGAAGGTATTTTCCATTTGAAGACAGATAGTGAGTTTCTTTTCAATTACTCGCTGGAAGTTATTAAGGCTGATTCAGAGTTTGAACTTTTGGATTACACCCACGATTTATACAATTCGGACTTGAGGGAAGGACATTTTGATATCGTGACGCACTATGAGAAATTGTTCAATGAAAAGGGAGCTACCATACACTATCTCAAAGTAAAACTCGTAAAAAAAGCCTCTTAAAGAGGCTTTTTTTACGAACTATATTTCCTAATTGATTATTTAATCAATCCTGCAAAGTACTTAACCGTACGCACCAATTGTGAAACATAAGACATTTCGTTATCATACCAGCTCACAACTCTTACCAATTGCGTATTACCAACAGCTGAAACCTTAGTTTGAGTTGCGTCAAACAATGATCCGTAGCTTATTCCGATGATATCACTACTTACGATTTCATCTTCAGTATATCCAAAACTCTCGTTGGCAGCAGCTTTCATGGCCGCATTGATTTCAGCAACTGTTGTATTTTTACCTACAATCGCTGTCAATTCTGTTAACGAACCTGTCAATGTAGGAACTCTCTGTGCCGATCCATCCAATTTACCCTTAAGACTTGGCAACACCAAACCAATTGCTTTAGCAGCACCTGTACTATTAGGGACAATATTTTGTGCAGCAGCTCTACCTCTTCTCAAATCGCCTTTTGCATGAGGAGAGTCTTGTGTATTTTGATCGTTCGTGTAGGCGTGAACAGTAGTCATCAAGCCATTTACGATACCGAATTCTTTCTCTAAAACCTGAGCCATTGGAGCTAAACAGTTGGTAGTGCAAGAAGCACCACTAATAATAGTCTCAGAACCATCCAAAACATCGTGGTTTACATTGAAAACAATAGTTTTCAAATCACCTGTTGCAGGAGCAGAAATTACAACTTTCTTAGCACCAGCCTTTAAGTGTGCCGAGGCAGACTCAACACTTGTGAAGAAACCTGTACACTCCAAAACTACATCTACATCATGCTCACCCCAAGGAATCAAGGAAGGATCTCTTTGTGCATAAATATTAATTGTCTCTCCGTTTACGATTATCGCACTGTCAGTGGCTTCAACTTTCTCGTCGAAACGACCTTGAGCAGTATCGTATTTTAGTAAATGAGCCAATGTTTTAGGGCTGGTTAAATCGTTGATAGCTACCACATCGATACCTTCCATGTTGTATATCTGACGATAAACTAGTTTACCAATGCGACCAAAACCATTAATTGCTACTTTGACGTTCTTCATTCGTTATAATTTTTTTGTAAAAAAAAGATACGCAAAATTATAAATAATATAAACCAATAACAATTTAAGACATATTAATTTAAAGAAAGAAGTTTGCATACTCCGAAAATTTACAATAATAATACCGTTAAATACAATTACTAACTATAATAGCACATTAGTATTTGTTAGTATGAATTAATCTTTTTACTAATGTTTTTTACTAATGCTATTTTTTTATATTTGTACCTAGATAGTTCAGTGCAGAATAAAATTTGGCTTAGGAATCTATAATTCTAAAAAATCAACATTTTGTTATTTTTTAATGTATTAACAATTATAAATCAGAATTTTACAATGTTTTTGGATGAGTTTTAATCAATAAATAATTTCTATAATTTTTACAAATGAAAGAACTGGAAAAGGTTATTTTAGCCGCTTGGGAAAATCGGGAGCAATTAAAGGATGCATCCGTAGTAAATGCGATAAACGAAGTAGTAAAATTAGTAAATGACGGTGAATTACGAGTTGCTAACAAGGATAGTAATGATAAGTGGGTTACTAATGAATGGGTGAAGAAAGCAATTATCTTATATTTCCCTCTAAGACAGATGGAAGTTCAGGAAGTTGGTATTTTTGAATTTCACGACAAAATGCAATTAAAAAATAATTACAAAGCTTTGGGAGTTCGTGTAGTTCCTCCAGCTGTTGCTCGTTATGGATCTTTTATAGCTCCTGGTGTTATCTTGATGCCTAGCTATGTAAACATTGGAGCTTATGTGGATAGCGGTACGATGGTGGATACATGGGCTACGGTGGGCAGTTGTGCCCAAATCGGTAAAGATGTCCATTTGAGCGGTGGTGTGGGCATAGGAGGGGTACTAGAGCCTGCTCAAGCTTCCCCTGTAATCATTGAAGACGGAGCATTTATCGGCTCAAGGTGTATTGTGGTTGAAGGAGCCCATATCTCAAAAAGAGCAGTTCTTGGAGCGGGAGTAACAATTACTGGTAGTTCAAAAATTATAGATGTTACTGGTCCTGAGCCAGTTCAGTACATCGGTTTTGTTCCTGAAAACTCCGTAGTAATACCCGGAACTATCACTAAATCGTTCCCTTCTGGCGATTATGGGGTGCCATGTGCCTTAATTATTGGCAAAAGGAAGGAGAGTACGGACCTTAAAACTTCACTTAATGATGCTTTAAGAGAGAATAACGTAACTGTTTAAGCCATTAGGCTATTTTTTGGGGAATAAAAAAAGGGCATCAATCATTTGAATGCCCTTTTTTCGTTTTAGATGTTTTGTGTAGCTTAATGTTTTATTAGTGAAAGCACGTAAGACAACACAAATGTAAATTGGTTTTAATCTAATTTCCAAATCTTTTACTTACTATTTGTTTTATGGTTTGTTGGAGCATTCAGTTAATCTTAGAATAGTTATATATAATTATCAATCAATAAGTTACTAGTTTACAAATGTTATTTCTTGTGAATTTGCAAATGTAAATTTTACTATTTACATTTGTTTTAATTATTAACAGTTGTTAGTTTCTGTTAGTTTACTTTTGTAAATATGAGTCTTAGAGAGAAGATAGAAGCACTTATAATTGGTCTAGGTTTAACCTCAACGAGGTTTGCGGACTACATTGGCGTAAATCGCCCCATCATCAGCCATATACTTTCTGGAAGAAATAAGGCCAGTTTGGAGATAATTCAAAAGATTGTCTCTAAATTCCCTGAATTAGGCTTTAATTGGATCTCAGATGACGAAGATTTGGATATGGAAATAGTTGCTCAAATAGTTAAAAATAAAGACTTTAACGCACTTTTTAGTAGCTTTTATTCCTCACGAGAATCGAATGAAAATAAAATACCTGACAATGATACGGAAATATTAAATTCTCAAGCGTTTAAAAACGGCAATAAAACGATTCAAAAAATTGTCGTGTTTTATTCTGACAACACCTTCAGCACTTTTGACCCTTCATGAGATTATTATAAACTATTTGGTGATTATGATAATTTGATAGACACAATTTCTGAAAAGGTTCATTCATTATTTTAGAACAGATTTAAATTTCCCTTTTCAACTTTTACATTTTAGTAGTTTTAAGTGAAAGTCTAATGACGCAAATTTACCAGTTTTTTGAATTTAATTACTTTTCAAATTTTACTGAAAGTACTAACATAATTAGAGTATTTGATGCATAATACATTTGTTGTATAATTTATATTATGTTAAATACATGTTTCAAAAGAATAGCCACTCTGTTCAAGTGGCTATTCTCTTTTTTTAACAGTGCTATATTATTTATTACACTGTTCTAGGATTCTTTCTAAGTTTTTTAAGTTCTCCAAAACTAAATCATCATCGGCTTTCAAAGTCTTACACTTATCGAAATACGGTTTAGAAGCAGCAAATTGTTGACAAACTTTCAAATCTATTTCCTTACCACCTTGAGCTTGGTAAGTTTTCATATCCATAGCATCTACCGCTCTTTTGGTTTCAACTGCTTCGTTGAAGTAAAGAACTGCTAAATTGAAGTTTGCGTCGTAGTTATTTGGATCAATTTCCAAGGTTCTTCTATAGTACGAAAGAGCTTTTTCTTTCAAATCTTTAAACTTAGCCTCTAGATCTGGTAATTTAGCCAAATCAGAATTGGAAGATATACTTGCTTTTTTGCTTTCAATTTCTCCGGCGATTTTGGCAATCCCTTCTTCTATCGAAACTTTTTGGCTAGTTACTTCAGCAATTCTTTTTTTAGTAGCCGCTGCCGTTTTTGGCTCTTTCTTCATTTTAGCTGTAAGTGTCACTATTTCACCTTCATAAACAGAAAGTTTATCTTTCTCAGAAGATAGTTTCTTTTCCAAATCAACTGTGTTAGACTTTGAAAGTTGGTCTTTGATTTTCTGAATTTCATTGTTTACTTCCTGCGACTTACTATCGTATAACAATGCCAAGTTTGACATGTTCATACTGTTCTTTCCTCCGTCGTCTGCAACCATCTTCTCCAAATCTATGATGGCTCCTTCGATATTATTTGAGGTAATATAAGTATTGATAATTTCGTTTTTCAAGTCTTTGTCATTTGGATGAACAGCCGACCCTTTCTTCAATATTTCTATGGCTTCAGGGAATTTTTTCTCAATTTTGTAAATTTGAGCCAAGCTATAGAAAACAGCTGGGTCTTTTCCTCCGTTTGTAAAATAGTTTTTAAAGCTCTGAATCGCAGCAGTGTTATTACCTAAAGATTGATCTACAATACCTGCATATAAGGCTGCTGTGGTATCTTTATCATTTATTTTTGAGCTTTGGGCAAAGAATTTGCTAGCCATCACCATATTTTTGGAATTATAGTAAGCAGCTCCTTGTTGTAAAAATCCATCTCCAAGTGATTTGGATTTTAGAATATCCTCAATTTCTTTGGATTTTTTTCCACCTGCGGCTTTCTCAATTTCCAAGGCTTTCTCATAGGTATCAAGAGCCTTTTGTATAGCCATTGAATCTGTGCTACAGTTACGTCCAAGATCTAAATAGGCATCACCTAGTTTTACCCAAGTGGCACTTTTTACACTTTGTTTTGCATTTTGGGTATTTTTCAAACCTTTTTCTACTGCTTCAGAATATCCTTTACAGGCCAGTTCTTTCATAGGGTCTGCTTGAGCAGAGGCATTGAGGGCTGTAAACCCTACGAACGATGCTAAAATAAGTTTTTTCATTTTTTGATATCGAGTTTTGGTTATCATTAGACTTAAAAATACTACTAGGTTTATTTTCTTTTTTAATTTAACAATTCATTAATTTTCTGTTTCTTCTGACGATTCTTCTTCAGGCGATTCCTCGGCATTATTTTCAGGAGTAGAATCGGCAACTATTGTACTTGTTCCTTCCTCTACCACCGTTGCTTCCCCTTCTATAACTTCTTCATCATCTTCTCTCACAATCCTTGTTACGGAGGCTATACCATCCTTATCACTTAGTTTGATAAGTTTTACTCCCTGCGTGTTTCTACCCATAATTCTTAGATCGGATACATGAATTCTGATGGCAATTCCTCTGTTGGTAATTATCATTAGGTCATCTTCGTCTGTCACTTCTTTAATTGCCACCAAATTACCCACTTTATCGGTGATATTTAGGGTTTTGACACCTTTGGCACCTCTCGAAGTGATTCTGTAGTCATCTATGTCAGAACGTTTACCAAAACCGTTTTCAGATACGACCAAAAGTTGAGCATCTTCTCTACCGACACAAATCATACCTATTACGTAATCATTATCGGCTAGCGAAATACCTCTAACTCCCGTAGCACCACGACCCATTGGTCTGATACCGGCCTCGTGGAAACGTACAGCTTTACCTTGGCTTGCGGCTATAATGATGTAATCGTTACCGTTTGTCAGAGCCACATCTATCAAGGTATCGCCTTCATTGATATTTATGGCTATAATACCGTTCTGTCGAGGACGTGAGTAAAGCTCCAACAAAGTTTTCTTGACCGTACCTTTTTTGGTACACATCACAATATAATTATTTTTGATGTAATCTTCGTCTGTCAATGTTTTCACATTTAAAACAGCCTTGATTTTATCATCTGACTCAATATTGATGAGATTCTGAATGGCTCTACCTTTGGAGGTTTTGTTGCCTTCAGGCGTTTCGAATACCCTAAGCCAGAATAACTTACCTTTCTCTGTAAAGAATAATAGGTAATTGTGGTTTGTGGCCATGAACAAGTGTTCAGTGTAATCTTCGTCTTTGGTTTTAACACCTCTTGAGCCCGTTCCACCTCTGCTCTGTGTTTTGTATTCCGCCAAGTTCGTTCTTTTGATATATCCTTGACTCGAAACAGTAACCAACATTTCATCGTCAGGTATCATATCTTCGATATTGAACTCCGCTCCTACCATTTCTATTTTTGATCTACGTGGATCTCCAAACTTGGTTTTGAGGTCTTGAAGGTCAGACTTTATAATGTCTTTTTTCTTTTCTTCTGAGGCCAATATAGCATTTAATTCATCTATCAATTCTTTGATTTGCTTGTATTCCTCTGTGATTTTATCACGCTCAAGTCCTGTCAACCTTTGCAACCTCATGTCGAGAATTGCCCGTGCTTGAATTTCGGACAAATTGAAGTTAGACATCAAACCTGCTCTAGCTTCATCGGGGTCTTTTGAACCTCTGATTAAGGCAATAACTTGATCTAAATGGTCCAAAGCAATCAACAAGCCTTCTAATATGTGAGCTCTTTTCTCTGCTTCTTTGAGTTCATACTGCGTTTTACGCGTAATCACCTCCATTCTGTGTTCAACGTAGTACTTTATTAAATCTTTCAGATTTAAAGTAACAGGTCTGCCCTTTACGAGGGCTACATTGTTGATACTGAACGAGGATTGAAGCTGCGTATATTTGTATAGGTTGTTAAGTACTACATTTGGTACGGCATCGCGTTTGAGGTCATAAACTATTCTTAAACCTTCTCTGTCCGACTCGTCTCTCAGATCAGAAATACCTTCGATTTTTTTCTCGTTGATGAGCTGAGCGGTTTTTTCTATCATATTGGCCTTGTTGACCATATATGGTATTTCAGTCACTACTATTTGTTCTTTTCCAGTTTTGGAAACTTCGAAGTTTGCTACAGATCTAATTACGATTCTTCCTCTCCCTGTTTCAAATGCCGACTTTACTCCGCTATAACCATAAATTATACCACCTGTAGGAAAATCAGGTGCTTTGATGTGGTTCATCAATTCTTCGATTTCAATCTCAGTATTTTCTATGTAAGCCGTTATGCCGTCCACTACTTCGTTGAGGCAATGTGGAGCCATGTTTGTAGCCATACCAACCGCTATACCAGATGTTCCGTTAAGCAATAGGTTTGGAATTCTAGCTGGCAATACCGAAGGCTCCGTAAGTGAATCGTCAAAATTGGGCTGAAAATCAACTGTTTCTTTGTTGATATCTGCCAGCATTTCTTCGGCAATTCTACGTAAACGTGCTTCAGTGTAACGCATGGCTGCAGGTGAGTCACCATCCACTGAACCAAAGTTTCCTTGGCCGTCTACCAGTGGATACCTTAAAGACCATGCCTGAGCCATTCTAACCATGGTGTCGTACACTGATGAGTCGCCATGTGGGTGATATTTACCCAAAACTTCTCCAACTATACGTGCTGATTTCTTGTAGGGTCTGTTGTGAAAAACGCCTAGTTCTGACATTCCGTAGAGTACTCTTCTGTGAACCGGCTTAAAACCATCTCTTACGTCTGGTAATGCTCGGGAAACAATTACTGACATTGAATAATCAATGTATGCTCCCCTCATTTCATCCTCTATATTGATTGGGATTATGGTACCGTGGATTCCGGCACCTGACTCTTGATTTTCGCTTTCTTCTGCCATAAATTGGGGTGAAGGATTCTAAAAATATTTAGTAATTAAGATTCTTTTAATTTCTTTCAAAAATACAAATTTCTCTCAAAATATGCAATCATTTTGCCAATAAATCGGGTCGGCGATGGGTAGTTCTTTCGATAGATTTATCGAGTCTCCATTCGTTGATGAGTTTTTCGTTTCCTGACAACAAAACATCAGGTACTTTGGTGCCTTCAAAATCGGCAGGACGGGTATAAACTGGCGGTGCTAGCAGGTCATCTTGAAATGAATCAGTTAAAGCAGATGTTTCGTCGTTTATGACACCTGGTATAAGCCTCACAATGGCATCTGTTAGTACTGCGGCTGCTATTTCTCCACCTGAGAGCACGTAATCTCCAATTGAGATTTCTTGGGTAACAAACAACTCTCTTACTCTTTCGTCTATACCTTTATAATGTCCACAAATGAGCAATAGATTTTGTGAAAGTGAAAGGGTATTTACTGTTTTTTGATTAAGTGTTTTGCCGTCAGGGGTAAGATATATTACCTGGTCATATTTAGTATCTTGCTGTAATGATCTTATGAGTCGAGCGAGGGGTTCTATCATCAGCACCATTCCTGCCCCCCCTCCGTATTGATAATCATCGATTTGGCGATAATTACCTGTTCCAAAAATACGCAAATCATGGGTCTTAATTTCTACAAAGCCATTCTGTATGGCGTTTTTTACGATAGATTGAGAGAAAAAACCGTCAACAAGTCCTGGCTGACAAGATATTATGTCAATTTTCATAAATCTTATTGATTTAAAAATATATCTAATAAACCATCGGGCAAAGTAACATGAATCCGTTTTTCAGAATGATCTATCGCATCCAAGAAATTATCTATGATTGGAATCAAAACCTCGGTTTCATTGATATCAACAGCAAAAAGGTCTTGCCCTGTGCTTTCGTAAATGGCTTTAAGTTCTCCCAAATCTTTTTGAGAATTACTGTCAATTATTTGATAACCGATTACTTCGTGATAGTAAAACTGTTTACCTTTGAGTTTGGGCAACTTCTTTATGGGCAAATAAGCCTCAGCATCTATAATGGTCTCGGTGGCTTCTATGGAATTTATATCTTCGAATTTGACGATAGATTTCTTTCCTCTTACCTGCAATTCTTCGATGATATAAGGCACCAATTGGCCTTTGATTTCTAAAAAAAGCCCGTCTAAATCTATATAATTTTCAGGAACATCGACATCTAACCATATAGTTACCTCTCCTTTTAATCCGTGAGGTTTGGTAATTTTACCGAGGGAAAAACATTCTGATTTTTGCATATTTTAACTAAAAAAAATCCCCGCTGACTAGCGAGGATTATTATGAAATGCTTTGAGGATAAATTATTCTGCCGTTGGAGCTTCCTCGGTTGTTGCTTCTGGAGCAACTTCCTCAGCTGCCGGAGTTTCTTCTACTGCTGATTCTTCTGATACTACTTCTTCTTCCACTACTGGAGCTGAAGCAGCAATCAAATCAGCTTCTGCTTTAGCTAAAGCAGCCACTTTATCTTCTTTTTTCTTACGCTCTGCATCAAATGCTGCCGACCTGGTCGCTTCTTTTGAAGAGTTTAATTTAGCAATTTTTTGCGTTCTAATTTCTTCTTTTTCTTTTGCCCAAGCCTCAAACTTTGCATCTGCTTGCTCTTGCGTTATTGCACCTTTGTCAACACCAATCTGAAGGTGTTTTTTAAACATTACACCGTTAACACTCAAGATTTTTCTTGTGGTGTCTGTTGGCTGTGCTCCTACTTGTAACCAGTACAAAGCTCTGTCATTTTTCAATGTAACGATTGCTGGTGTCGCATGTGGGTTATACTGACCCAATTTCTCGATAAATCTACCATCACGTGGTGCACGAGCATCTGCAACAACGATGTCGTAAATAGGCATTTTGTTACGACCTCTTCTTGCTAATCTAATTTTAACTGCCATTTGCTTGTTATTTTATTAATGGGAACCCGTCCCTGTTTTAAATTTGGAGTGCAAAATTACTAATTAATTTTGAAAATAAAAAATGAAATAAGCTAATAAGCCGAATTCTGTTCTATCCTATCATTTATCTAGGGTTTTGATTGCTCAAAACCTCTATCAACCTACCCTCCGACTTGAGCGAGCTACCCTTTGACGTCGGTTTATTTGGTCTTTCAACTCATGAGGTTTACCTATGCGTATCGTTTTACAAGTCTACCGGTGGTCTCTTACACCTCCTTTTCACCCTTACCACACCGAGGCATGGCGGTAATTTTCTGTGGCACTGTCTGTAGAGAACGAATTCTCCCCTACCCGTTAAGTAGCATGATGCTCTGTGTTGTTCGGACTTTCCTCCAAATTACATATAATCTGGCGATAGGTCAGCTTATTTCGGTTGCAATTTAGCTATTTTACATTCCCTTTACAACTAATTCCACTTTTGCTTTGGCTATAACGGTTGCTAGGATACCATTTTGGGCTACTTTTACCTGGTCTGGAACCACCGAAAATATCTCTCCTTTCATTCTTATGCCCTTTGAAATTTCGGAATTGATGGTTTGCAATACCGATTGTTTACCAAATTCTATGATATCGGTTACTGGTAGCCCAAATTCATTCTCTATCTTCTTTTCTAAAGTACCTTCTAAAAGCCAAGCACCTGCTTTGTGCAAAATATTTTTGGTTTTAATATCCAATTCGGTATTTGTTAAAACAACCAATTTCTTTACTGGATCATACACTGGGATGCCCTTAAGGAATATTTGGCCTTTGAAATTTCCTTTGGTAGTGGTGACCAAAGATAAATATTCACCATCGGCTTTTATTTCTATGTCTGTTACTTCAATCTTGTATTTGCCATTTTTGAAATCATAAACCTGCCCCAAAAACATGTTTTTGCTAATTTTTGTGGCTTCCTCATAGGAGATAACGTTGAAAAGTTGAACCTCGAAAACATCTGAAATGGAGGAAACTGATTTCAAGTTTGGAATAGAGAGGATTTGTTTGGGTGTATATACGGGTGTTCCTACCAAAGTTTCAACAAAAATTTTAAGTCCAAAAGTAGATTTCAAGCTTTTACCCACGGCCTTTAAGGGAGTGAAATAAACATCCAAAGGTTCTAATTTTACCCAAGTATTATACTCTTCGGATGCTAAAAATGGTTTTTGGGCAGTGTTCCAAGCCTCTAAAACATAGGGTTTTAAAGAGTAATTATCTTTAATGGTTTGGTCTATTTGTTTTGAAAAAGTGGCCAAATTGTTACTTATCAGTTTGCCAATTACAGATCCAATGGGAATTTCTATATAAGAGTATTTCAGCACGGGCTTTGTAATCCACTCATAACCAAGACCACTAGTGGCGGTTTGAATGCTATAATCTGAGGTAATGCCGAATTTGGAAGAAAACTTAAGTTTGAGTTCAAACTCTGTAGCAGGAGCTTGTGAAACACCTAAAACCGAAATTCTTTTCTGTGCCCAGACTTTTAGGGGAACTTCGTAAGTCAACACATCATTTACCACACTCGTAAATATCAAATTTCCTTTTCGCCATACTTTGGCTTTCAATTCATCATTTTGGTTATCTTCAAAACTGTTGTCTTCATAAATAAGATTCGGCATGCCTGAGTTTATCTTACCTTGAAGGTCTTCAACGGAAATGTCAATTGGAATACTGATAACTGATGGTTTTTTTTCAAAAACTACCGGTTTTTCCGGAATAGTTTGGGTAGCCACATTACCCTGAGAATATGCGTTGCTTAATGACAAAAGCAGACAAAAGCTTAATAACTTTTTCAATTCGATGAAGTTTTTTTGCAAAAATACAAAACGTGTTTAATCAAACCATTAATTTAATTATGAATCGAAATAATTTATTGAGAAAAATTATTCGCAAAAAAAACTAATATTCTACTTTAAAAGAATTTAATGTAGAATATCATTGACATAAATCAATTTCCTGTTTTTTGGTATAGTGATTGTCCTAAAATATTTAAAAAAAATATTGTTAAATGAAAAAAATCACTAGAGAACTCGAACAAATAAATTCCACATTTGAGTACGGAAGAAGCTTGGGAATCGTTAGGGCGGTGGCGAAAAATGATGAATATGACGGTAGAAACATCATGTTAAATGGCAAAGAAACCGTATTTTTTGGAAATTGCAGTTACATGGGTCTTGATCAAAATGAGGAAATCAAGAGTGCTGCAAAAGATGCCATTGACAAATACGGTATGTACTTTTCGTCTTCAAGGACATTTGTTGGCTTAGAATTATTTGAACAAATGGAAGAAAAACTTGAGCAAATGTTTAATAAGCCAGTTAACGTTACTACTTCAACAACTTTTGCACATATTTCTAATTTACCAATACTTATTGGGCGAAATGATGCAATAATTCTTGATAATTACGTACACAGTAGCATGCAAACAGCGGTAAATATGATGAGAAACAAGGGTGACCATGTGGAATTACTCAGACACAACAGGTTGGATTTGTTGGAAGAAAGAATAAAAATACTTGGAGCAAAATATGACAACGTTTGGTATATGATTGATGGTATTTACTCCATGATGGGTGATGGTGCTCCTATGAAAGAGTTAGCGTTTTTGATGAATAAATACGAGCAGTTTTATGTTTATGCCGACGATGCACATGGCACAAGCTGGATCGGAAAAAATGGAGTTGGGTATGTTTTAAACGAAATTCCTTTTCATGAGAAATTATTTATTGGCATGTCGATGTCAAAAGGTTTCGGAACTGGAGGTGGGTTGATGGTTTATCCGGACAGAGCCTCAAAGGAACTCGTAAAAAACCTTGGTAAAACCATGATTTTCTCAGGACCGCCACATCCAGCAGCTGCAGCCGCTGCTATAAAATCTGCCGAAATACACATGAGGCCTGAATTTGCCGATTTGCAATTGGATTTGAAAAGGAAAATTGAATATTTTTGGAAAAAAGCCATGCAGCTGAATTTACCGTTGAGTGGCAATTATAGAACTCCAATATTCTTTATAGGATCTGGGAGCACTGAAAACACAGCATTTACATCAAAAATGTTACTTGATAGTGGCTTTTTTGTATCGCCATGCACCTATCCGAGTGTACCAAAAAACAAAACGGGCATAAGAATAACGCTTTCGAGGTTTATTACAATTCAGGACGTTGATAATTTGTTGGAAATGGTAAATAACATATTTATTCAGCTAGAAACTGCTGGAAAACTCGACAGAGAAGTTATAAAAAAGACGTTTCTAGAGAAGAATACCTGTGATTTGGTTGCAATATAAGAATATCAATACCCCCCAAAATACTTTCTCAGTGACCATTCGATGGCCGCAAAGGCCACTAAAAGCACTAGAATCCATCTTAGATTTATAAAGTCCTTGAGTTCTTCATTACTCACAACCTTATTTATCAAGCCTTTGCTTTCTAGACTTTTACGTAGTTCTATTATGTTTTTGTAGTTTACAAAATCACCGTTGTTTTGGTTAGAAAGTGTTTTGAGTAAGTTGTGGTCAGCTACCAGATTTTCTAACTCAATGTCTGCTTGAGTTACTAAAAATTGACCTGTAGTGGTTTCATTTTTACCCAAAACATTGGCACTTGCATTGTATTTGTATAAGCCTGCAGGTAGATTTGAAAGTTCGAATCTTGAAGATTCATTGGTGATTTTAAAACTGTAGGTTTTTTCAGCACCTTTTTCGTCCTTGACCTTCATTGTGATATTTTGGTCGTAGATTCTTTCAAAAATATTATTGTATGCTTCGGCTTCAAATCCGATTCTTTGGTCGATGCTGAAGGTTTCTAAGGTTGGATAAACCCTCAATTTGCTTTTATCTTCCTTGATAGAGAGTAATTGTAAAGTCTTTATAATTAATCCATCCACCTCAGATTGTTGTTCGCTCAAGGCGTACTCTTCAAGTCGCCATTGCCAAATGCCATCTCCAACAAAAACGGCATGGTTTACAGACCCACTCAAATTCATGGCCAACATAGGCCTACCCGTGTTGATATTACCTATTTTTTGAAAAAGTAGAATTTCGGCTCCAGGAAAAGTTTTATATTCTCCAAATGGAACAGAAATTGGTGGCAATTTCTCCAACAAAGCGGCGGTATTGGTAGAAACATTAAATCTTTGGAACAGATTATTTAGTTGACTGGTGGTTTTATCTAGTTTATTGATTTGCGAATTAATACCTACAACGTTCTGCATTCCATTAAATGATGGAATATTTGTTTTACTACCAACAATAAAAAAAGCAGGCTTTTTCTTTGAAAGTAAGGCACTTACAATGCCGGTAGAGGAACCATAGACGTCTGGTACTTGGTGCAAAATAAGTATATCAAAAGGGTCTTTGCCTATTTGGCTAGGTTCAGTGGACTGAAGAATTTGTACTTGCAGCTCAAACAAGTCATTTTTTTCGATTATTGATTTAAAAGCCTTGATGTCGGGATGCGGTGCGAAGGCAAGAAAAAGTATTTTTTCTTTGCCATTTATCACGTCAATCACGAAATCTTTAACATTATTTTTGACAGTAAACTCACCTTCAACCGAATTTATTTCAGCCACATATCTTTGTTTACCAACTTTATCCGCCATTATTTCAAATGAAGCGGTTTGAAAATCCTCTTTTTTAGAAATAGCGATTTGTTTTTGCATTAAAACTTTGCCAGTACCGTCTTTGATGGTGACATTTGTCGATTTACCCTGCAGCAAGTAGGCTGATAAATCCACATTTACCGTGAATTTATTTCCTAAATAAGCCAATTTGTTCGCTGCAATGCCAGATATTAAAATGTCTTTTTTTAGTGTAGTGTCGCCAAAACCTACCGTATGTACATTAAAAGGGAGTTTTTGAAAAGTTGGAGATACTCCGTCGTTAATAATTCCGTCTGATACTAAAATAACGTCACTGAGGTTTTGACCTTCGTAATTGTTTTTTAAATCACCCAGAACGCTTGCAAGGTTGGATTTACCAAGATTGAACTTTGTTTCATTTATTTGCTCAATTTTTTCATCGCTTAACGTTCTAATTTCTAGTTCATAACCTTTTTCTGTAAGGCTTTCTTTTAGTGCCACTATACCTTCAAAAACTTCATTTATTGCTCTCTTACCTCCTTGCAAGATTGACTTAGAGTTATCAAGCACCAAAACCACTTTTGGTTTTATGATATTTTTCGAGATGGTTTTGATTAACGGATTAAGCAGTAAATAGGCCACTAAAAACGTTAAAACTCCCCTTAATGCAGATAGAACAATTTTCTGATTTTTAGAAAAGCCTTTGATTCTGAAATAGGTAAAAAGTGCAAAAAATAAACCCAAACCTACACATAAAAAACCATACCAAATTGGAGTTTGTGATACTATCTCGGGTTTCATTCTTTCGTTTTTATCTGGATTCTGTCCACAAAATTACATTAACATACCTCCATCCACAACCAAAACTTGCCCGGTAACGTAAGAAGAAGCATCAGAGCCCAGAAACAAGCAAGCATTGGCTATATCTTGACCTTGGCCTGCTCTTTTAAGAGGAATAGACTTGGTCCATTCTTTCAATTGCTCCTCATTTAACTCACCAGTCATTTCTGATTCTATAAAACCCGGGGCAATGGCATTACTGCGGATATTTCTTGAACCCAATTCCTTAGCCACAGACTTTGTAAAACCTAAGATTCCTGCTTTTGAGGCAGAATAATTAGCTTGACCAGCATTTCCCATCAAACCCACCACTGAAGTAATATTTATTATAGAACCAGCCTTGGCTCTCATCATAGGTTTTGTGGCTGCTTTTGTTAAATTAAAAACAGATTTGAGGTTTATTCGCAAAACATCGTCCCACTGCTCTTCTGACATTCGCATTAAGAGAGTATCGCGTGTTACTCCAGCATTATTTACCAATATATCCAAATTTCCAAAATCTGCAACTACGTCTGTAACCAACTGTTCAGCAGCAGCATAATCTGAGGCATCTGATCGATATCCTTTAATTTTAGTACCATATTTTGCAAGATCTACCTCCAATGCCTGACCTTTTTCAACTGAAGACAAGTAAGTAAATGCTACATTTGCTCCATTTTTTGCAAATTCTTCGGCAATAGCTCTTCCAATTCCCCTCGAAGCACCTGTTACTAAAACAGTTTTATTATCAACTTTCATATTTGTTTTTTTTTGAATTATTACCTTCAACAATCATTACAATCTCACCTTTTACGGTTCGAGTTGCAAAAATAGCAAGAATTTCTGATAAAGTACCCCTGACGGTTTCTTCATGTAGTTTGGAAATTTCTCGGCTAACAGAGGCGGTTCTTTCACCACCAAAATATTCAATGAAATTTTCGAGAGTTTTTACGAGTCTGTGTGGTGATTCGTAAAAAACCATGGTACGTTTTTCTTCTTTCAGTTCATTTAATTTGGTTTGGCGACCCTTTTTGACGGGTAAAAAGCCTTCAAAAGCAAAGCTGTCTGTTGGAAAACCTGAAACCACTAAGGCAGGTATCAGAGCTGTGGCTCCGGGTAAGCAAATTACCTCAATTTCGTTTTGCACACATGCCCGCACCAAAAGAAAGCCTGGGTCTGAAATCCCGGGTGTTCCGGCATCCGAAATCAGAGCTATGCGTTTGCCTGACTTTAAAATGTCAATAATTTTTTGAACGGTTTTGTGCTCGTTGAAGATATGATAACTTTGAAGCGGCTTCGAAATTTCAAAATGTTTAAGCAAAACACCCGATGTTCTAGTATCTTCGGCTAGTATGAGATCAGCATTTTTGAGCTCTTCTAACGCTCTGAGCGTTATATCTTTCAAATTACCGATGGGTGTTGGCACTAAAACAAGAGACATATTTCCTAAAATAGCTTGTGTTTATAAAAAATTAATAAAAAAAAGGAAGAAGTGGTTATAAATAGCTAGAAATTAGATAATTATGTATCTAACCTTTAAATACCATAAAATGATACTTCTAATTTTCGCCCTTATTCTAGCCCTAGTTATAACAATTTTCTCAAAATTGAAAGTAAAAAGGTCAAATAGTGTTTCAAAAGAGTACTTGTCAGCACTAAGAAATCGCCCAAAATCTGCAAATTACTGATTAGTAAATAGTTATACACATATCCGGTCTAAAAGTTAAACGTAAGATTTCTAAACATAAGATTGATTGGTCGAAAACTAATAAAACAGGATAAAAATAACCTGAAATCCAAGATATATTAGAATTTGGTTATGGTCCATTCATTAACATTTCAACATTCTGTTAATCAATATTTTGTCTAATATTCTTGTTATATTAGGACGTTTCGGATTTATGTGCGACAAACAAAATAGCCGGAATAATCAAGACCTTGGCCATTTAAAAAGCCCCTCCAGTTATCCTAAAGGGGCTTCTAGCAGAGAGAGAGGGATTCGAACCCCCGGACCTTTGACAGTCAACGGTTTTCAAGACCGCCGCATTCGACCGCTCTGCCATCTCTCTGAATTGCTGGTCGTTCTTAAATCGGATGCAAAGATAGGAGTATTTTCTGTCTTGGCAAAATCCATTTTGATTTTTTTTAAAGATTTCTAAAATTAAAATTAGAAGTCTTTAATTTTCAACTATTTCCATCAAAAACTTTTTTTTAATCTTTCAAAAAAAGTAAGTATTGCCTTTTCAATCTAAATTAGCCCCTTTGGCAAACTTGAATGAAATCACAATATTTACATTGGGTTTTATCTTCGGTTTGTTCGAATAGTTGCTCCGAATCTAAAAGCCCTTGAGAAATTTTTTCTAGCATACCACTTACAGCTTCGACGATTTCGGTGTGCGAAAAATTTGATGTGTCAAAACCAAGATTAGCGGTAAGGTTACGAAACGAGTAAATCAAAAGCCTAATTCTACTCATATCTATCTTCTCTCCTAAGTCGGCCTCTAAACTCTCTAAGTTGCTGTTTATCAAATAATAATAAATAACCAACTGACGTAGTTTGGTTTTTTTGGGATTCATGAGTATTTCGGCCAAGTTTTCTTCTTTTGAAACAACTAAGTCTTTTTCTTCAACTTTCCCCGTTTTGTAGTCAATTACTCTTAAAAACGAACTTGTTGACTCTATTTTATCAATTATGCCTTTGAGCCGTACACTTGTTCCATTTGGAGAATAAATAGTAAATAGTTCTTTCTCAATAGCTATAACCCTAAAATTTCCAGATAGTTCTTTTTCTCTTTTCAAAAAGTATTTTTCAAGAATTTTTTGAACAACTGAAAGTAAAATTAGATTCATTCCATTATCAAAGTCAAACTGTTTGTGACTTTCCTTTATGGCCAAAGCCAATTCTTTCTGAATATTTTCTTTTTGAACTTTTAGCTCTTTCACACCAATTTCAGTTTTAGCGTATAGAAAAGGCTCGTCTAAATTCTCCAGAACTTTGTGGACAATAGTACCGAAAACATCGGTACCAATCTGACTTTTTAATTCGTCTTCATTCCTAATTTTTTCAATGTATTTCCAATAAAACTTTAAACTACAGCTTAAGTAGTCATTAATAGATGTGGCACTTAGACCCTTTGAACTTAAAAAATCTTGAATTCTTGATATATTGTCTTTTTCTACAGAAATACCATTTTTAAAAGCCTTGTTTTCCGTGTTTTGAAAGTGCAAAAGAGGGTACGTAATCTTAATTTTAGGATTGTAAACGGTCAATTCCTCTTCTACTTGCCTTATAAATCTGCTTTTTTCTTTGTTCCCAAGAACTTCTGAGGCTCCATTGAGATATATAAAGTTGAGAGTTTTAGCCCTTTGCAACAACCTAAAAAAATGATAGGCCATAATAGCGTCTTGGTCGGAGTAAAGTGGCAAACCGAATATTTTGCTGGCATCAAAAGGAAAAAAAGAATTGATTTTCTTTGCAGACGGCAGATTGCCTTCATTGAATGTCATGATTGTAACACATTCAAAATCAATACATCGGGTTTCCAACATACTCATTATTTGGAGTGGAGTATCAGACTCCCCTTCAAAGGGTACACGTTGATTTTTAAGCAAATCCTCCGTTAAGGATCTAAAAGATTTGAAGTTTAACTCCACTCCTGCCTTTATCTTTTCTTTGATGAGGTTAATTTTACTTTTAAGCACATTAGCAAAAACAAATTCTAGATCGCCGAAGTCTTTTATTTGAACCTCAAAAAAACGATTGATCACCAATTCAATGGCTGAAATACAATCAATTACGGTACCTTTTTTGAAAAATACATCAATAATTTCTGAAGAAACTTTGTTTTGGGCTAACCAGTCGTTATCAAAAAAAAGTCTCTTACTTTTGCTTATGCTTTTGGATATATTCCTTAACTGCTCCTCTCCTATTTCATTAGTTATCAAAATATTAAGCACTGGATTTTCAATAATTTTAATAAAAGTAGCTTGGTGGTTCTTGACCGTATCATTATGTTCGTGATATTGAAAACACGCTATAATCATTCGTAGAATCTCGGCAAACTGACTATTAGAAATCGGTAAACCAATGGAAATGTTGAATGGTAAACCTAGGGACGGAATATTCAGCAAAAGTGACAAAAATTGATTTTCGTCCAAAACGACTATCACATGTTTCTTGTTTGCGGATTCCAAAGCTAAGTTTGACACGAGCTTGGATTGTAGGCTGTCGTTGTTTAGCTCGAAAATCCGAACATCCTTTTCTGAATCTTTTAAGTAACTGTTTTGAAAACTCCACTTTCCGAATTTTCCAGATTTTTTATAGACTCTTAACTTTTTCCCAGCCTTGTTTTGTGAATTCATATAAAAATCGTCAGTATCCCAGATACATTCTGACTTTTTTGCTTTCTCCAGTGTTTCTATAATCTTTTCCTCAGCTCTACTGAGTGCATTGAGACCTACGAAATAGTATTTTTTTGACTCTTGGCTAAGGATAAGATTTGGATTTTCTGCAACTTTCCTGTAAACCATGCCTCTGTAACACGTTTTATTATCTAGTAATTTCTGGTTTAGCTGTTCGTAAACCATCGATATTTTATCGAAAAAACTAAAATAACTCTGTGCAGTTGTCGTAAAAACATAATCTTCGCTGAGTTCCCATCTACTAATGGCGTCGGCCTCGCTCATATATTTGAATAACAAATGAGGATCTGCCACCAAAGAAAAATCTATATTTTCGAAGTCTTTCAGCAAGGTGGGCACCCACGACATAAACTTCTCAAAACTTTGTCCGGAATCTATTTTTGATAAAATATCATAGATTTCAAAGTATAAGTCGACATTGTCAAGTGTGCTGAGCCCCGAAACTCGAAGAATGAAATCATCTACAGATTCAATTCTAGGGGCGAAAAAAGGTAGTTCAGATAAGTCAGAAAGGGCTTTCTTGAAGAAAAAAACTGCCCGCCTGCTCGGTAAAATAACCTGAATGTGCTGCAAGTCATTTTTGGAATGATTGCTATAGATAGTCTGAGCGGCTGTTTCTAGAAAAGACTGCATAATTCATTTTAAAGCTGCAATATCAAACTTATTCTGCTTCATTCAAAGTCTCTTTGTAAACTTTTAAGGCTCGTTCTCTTGCTATTTTATGGTCAACAATAGGCTTCGTGTAAGATGGACTAAGATACTCTGGAACCCATTTTTTTATATATTCGAGCTTTTTATCGAATT
>CAMCYZ010000047.1 GCA_945885545.1 Spirosoma fluviale | reverse complement strand
GGATATCAAAAAGATAAAATGAAAATTCTGAAGGCTCAACAACAACAAAAGACACATTTAGTTTATAGTGGAATGTATTGGGAAAAGGCTTAAAATTCGTAAATGGTCTATTTACGTTTGAAATTATTTGATTTGTTAAAATATTAATTTGAGTATCTCCTGAAAGACCCAATTGTGCTTCTCTACCGTTTGGTTTAACAATTTGACTACTTTTATCGCTTGACCAAGCCATAAATTGATAGTCAAATGAGTTTAATATCTTTTGCATAGTTGTCATTTTAGAACTTAATTACTTTAGCAGATTCTTGATAATTATTTGATTTCATTACCAGGTAATACTGACCTTGATTTAAGTTTTTAGGTAAATTTAATTCTAGCTCTTTTTTACCTATTTTAAAGAATTTTGATTCAACAATGGTTGAAATGGGCTTTCCACGGATATCAAAAAGATAAAATGAAAATTCTGAAGGCTCAACAACAACAAAAGACACATTTAGTTTATAGTGGAATGTATTGGGAAAAGGCTTAAAATTCGTAAATAGTCTATTTACGTTTGAAATTATTTGGTTTGTTAAAATATTAATTTGAGTATCTCCTGAAAGACTCAATTGTGTTTCTCTACTGTTTGGCTTAAAAATCTTACTATTTTTATCGCTTGTCCAAGCCATAAATTGATAACTTGTCGAATCAGCCACTACAGCCTTCAAGTGATTCTCAATACCTCCAAAATAAATCCCATTGTAGGGCAACTTAGCTATATCGAGCGAGTTTATTTTTAAATTTACGGCATTACTTTGTTCAGAATTAATTGTCAATTTAAACGGCCCCTTCAAATCATAGCAGGCTTTAAGGCCATTTTTCAAACCTTGGTCTCTTTTAGAGATGTAATCTCTCAGATCCTGAACGTTTTTCTCCCATTCCTGCATGCTTCCACCCCATCTTTCTATGTGCCTGGGCATCTCCAATTTGATTAAATCATATTGTTCATTTAAGTAGGCAAGCATGGAGTCTTTATTGAAAGTTCTGTTGATAAGATCTGTGTATCTGTTTAGAAAAAAGGCCTTAAACTTATCGTTATCCATCAACTTTTTAAACATTAAAATATGTCCATTAATATCGTCACTGGCATTTTCTATAATAACTTTTGAAGAATCTGAATTAAAAATTGCTTGTCCATTCTCTACTGCTAACCTGATATCCTCAAAAGTAAATGTTCCCGATTTTAGCAAATCAATTACGCTTAGGGAATCAATCCTTGGTTTGGCAATTTCATAAATATCGCATGGTTTAGCATTTGGAGTGGTGTCTGGTAATCTGGTGTAGTTTAAAAAATATCCAAATGTGGCATCATTATCCCACAAGGTATATCTCCATTTTTTGTTTTTCCCTTGTGGATTTAATCCTCTCCACCAAGCAGTATTATAGTTTATCCAGTCAGTAGCAACTGTGGCAGTATTGGCAATGAGATAATCTACGAAGCTTGTTAAATCAACTTGTTCTTCAATTATTCGATAATTTTCAGGAATTGACAAGTCATGTTCTTTTACAAAAAGATGTAAATCTTCCCAATAATCTAAAGCCTCTGATTTATTAAATTTAGAAGTTGTAGCCCCCCAAGTCGTTAGCATTTGTATATCCTTTCTATCGTGACTGTAATAAAAGTCTATAAAATCACGATCATTTACCCTTTCTCTTAGGTCATATACCCCCCAATATTTACCGTTTATATACAAAATCATCTTTTCTCCAGTCCTAACATCGAGTTGCATATCTGATTTTTTTACCAGATTTTGGATAAATGCATCTCGCAAATGTGCCCCTCCACCTTTGGTGCCTGACCCATCAGGATAGTTGTCGTCACCTGATGGTCTAAACATTACTTTTTGAAAGCTATCCCTTTCGCTGAGTTTAAACAATTTACTTCTCAACTCATTTGAGTATCCCATTCCATCTACACATTCAAAATCAATACCTCTTTGACTGTTTTTCCATGAATCATTGCCAAGCTTATTAAACTCACCATAAGAGCTTGCTATCAGTTTTTTATCTTTGTATATCTCAACACTTCCAAAAGGCCTTAAGTCTTTGTTGCCATTTGCAAGTGACAATAAACTATCCATTCCACTAATAGACACTACCATCAATGGTGTTTTTTCGTTGATAAAGTAGGTGGCATAATTTGTATAACTGGCATGTAGATTTTGATCACTGCTTACTGCCAGTGCTTTGACCACAGTAGTTTTTTCAATATCTATTGGGACATCGTAAACTTTTGACTTAGGACTCGGCTCTGAGCCATCTAAAGTATAATAAATTTTTACATTCTTCTCCTTAGTTGTTATCATTAACCTAAGGATTTGATCATAAAAGCCACTGCTCAAACTAAATTTTGGCGTATCTGAATATTTAGTATATTTTTTACCAATATTTTGGTTTCCGGGAGTTCCGATTTTAAAAAAAAACCAATTTTTACTTCCATCAGGAAATCTACCTACAGAGTGCTCCAATTGTGTTTTTCTTATTTTGGTAAAATCTACCACTTTACCCATTTGATTTAGCAATATGAGTGTTTCTTGATTTTGTTTTGATTGTGTTATGTTAAAGTTGGTATGTACTTCCAAGTTTCCTATCGAATCCTTAACTGTGATGTCTCGCCCACTAGCGTAAATTCTCACAAAAGATTTAGGCATTATGATAAGGTTATCATTGATTTTAAACTTTTTGGGATTATCATCATCCTCGCTGAGATAATACCCCCTAAGATTTACCTCCTTATTACCAGTATTATATAGTTCTATCCAGTCTGAATAGACGCCTAAACTACTTTTAAATGATGTAAAATTAGATGCTGAATATTCATTAATAAGGACTTGAGCCTGAATAGGCTTATTTAAAAGCATTATTAAAAATATCACTATGAGCTTCTTCATAATTATATAATTTTAATTTTCAAAAAACTATCCTATTGTATAATTGACATTTCGTTTGAGGATTTATCGAGTGTTTCAATCCTTTGTTTTATCCATAATTTCAGAAGATCTATATCTTGGATTTGCGGTGAATCAGAAAGATTATTACCCATACTCGCCAATCGTATTTGATTATAATATTTATCAATCAAAGGATACAAATAGGCAGTGTTAAAGTATTTTTTCCTTAGCAGAATAAGTTCAATTTGAAATTCATTATAATAACCGGGGTCCTTTATGATATTTGCCAATAATGGATTAGGCTCTACCGAATTTAAAATTTCAGGAATGGATATAGATGAATCAAAGCCCAAACCAAGGCTATTCTGAGGAAAGGTATAAAAGAAATTGGCTTTGGTATTTGAACCAGAGAAAAAATAATAAGGTTCTTGATATACCAAATTAAATTGGTCATTACCAATTGCAGTATTTAAAGCCAGCCAGCGGATGTACATCTGATTATCAAAAGCATTATCTAAAGATAGTTTCCATGCACTTTCGTTTGGCAGTCCACTAATGGGGTCAAATGTTTGGTTAAAGATACTATTTCGTCTATTTACTGAATTGATGAGTCTTTGCACATCACCAAAACCTGGAAGGTAGCCAGCCTCAAGTCGGTTAAAGTCATTAATTATGAATTTATCAAGCTTAGAATTTGTACGATATAAATTAAATTTGGTTTCATTAAATCGATTTTTAATAATTACTGGCTCAACCTTTTCTTTGAGTGTATAAAGCATAATCTGATTTTGATTGCCAATCGAGATCTTTACTTTCTTTAAACTGTTTTTGGTGGTGATAATATCTAGATCTTGAAGCATACTATTAAATACAACCTGTCTGATTTTTGTATTATCATTTGCTTGATTATCTAAAATTAAATTTGAGAAACCATGGAAATTTTGGTTGACCATTTCAGGAAACTTTGACCCAAAATAATCAAAAGCAAGCTCTAAGGGAAGCTGATACAATCCAAATCTATACCCATCCAAAAGGTTTTTTGAAGTATAAAATTTAAGGCCAACATTATTCCATACTCCGTCTTTAAATCTTACTAAAGCCGGCACCACCAATAGTTTGCTATCTAGTTTGTCAGTGGCTATGCTATCAGTTTTTAAAACCTGAGAAAGATTGGATTCTAGGGCTTGCCAATCGTTTGGGGTTACCGAAATGGATATTTCATCTAGCGAACTGTTGTTAAACACCAAATTATAGTTTGGAGTTGACTCGTTAAACTTAGGATCCAACAGCTGAGATTGGCATGCCCAAAAGAGAATCGGGAGAAGGGCAAACTTAAAAAATTTCATTTTAAGGTAAGTTTTATTGGTTTGTAATTTATTATACGAAATACCCCGGCAGCTGGTTTGTCAAAATTATTTTTGGAATTATATGGTAACTGTTCGTCAAATGACAAATTGATTAATTGCTGATAATAGCGAAAAGAATCAGCATCTAGACTTTGTAGTTGAATACCTATTTCATCACTTTTCTTGGCATTTACCTGTAAATTTTCAAACATAGTGTTTCCATTTCTTCCATTATCAGATGTGATATTATACCATGATTTTTTAGGCACTTTATTTACTGTGAGTATTGGCCAATAATAGTTTTCTTGATTTTGTGGATCATTCCATTCAAAAGCGACATCAATACCATTGCTTGTATATTTTATCACGCTATCTTTAACTATTGGTAATATTAGATTTGGAGCTACTGCTTTTGCACGATACTCCTGACCCATTAAATTTTTAATTATTAAAGTATAGGTTTTTCCAGGTCTCGCTATGAATTTTTCGGACTGATAAGTCCCCTTTTCCGTCGCTATAAATATCTTGGATTTAGTATTGTCATACTGAATACTAACTTCTAATCCTGATACTACTGGGCTAGGTTCTTTGTCTAACAAACTTTGGGTTTGGCTAACCTTTACCATGCAAATACCAGTATACATATCAAATTCCGCATCGATTACTGGCAATTTCTGTGATTCTTTAAGAGGAAATTCTATAATATCCTCGCATCCAAAAAGCAAAGACAGACAAACTAAACCTACCAATATGTTTATTTTATTTATTATTGATTTCATAAGAATTTGAATGATATTTAAAATTTGAAATTGTAAGTAATGGAAGGAACGATTCCAAAAAGGGCGGTTTTTACAACCTCAGTATTTCCAGTATTTTGATAATTTTCTCTTACATTAAGCATAAAAGCATTTCGCCTGTTATATAAATTATATATCGAAAAATTAATATCTGATTCTCTCTTTTTGCTAGACTTTAGTTTTCTAGTTAAGCCAATGTCTGCCCTGTGGTAATTAGGTAATCGATATCCATTTCTTTCTGAATAATAAAAGAAGTTTTGACCGTCTAAGTTGAATTTCGCCGTAGGAAAGGTTACCGCATCACCCGTAAAATATACCCAAGTAGCAGATAAAGTGTAGTTTGGAGAAAACTCATAAATACCAACCAAACTCAACTCATGGCGGCGGTCTTGCCTAGCTGGATACCATCCACCTTGGTTGATCTCAGGAGATTTACGCTCAGTTTTAGCCAAGGTATAAGAAGCCCATCCTGTCAGTTTTCCTACATTCTTTTTTAGATACATTTCTAATCCATAGGCTCTACCCTGGGTAGCTCTAACACTGGCTTCAATATTAGGATTCATAAACACCTGAGTTCCATCAACATAATCAGGTAAGTTTTGGAAATTTTTATAGTATATTTCAGTACTAAATTCATATTGATTTGAATTTAAGTTTCTGAAATAGCCAACACTTACTTGGTCCGTAGCTAGTGGTTTAATATTTGGAGATGAAATAAGGTAAACATCGATTGGCAATCCAGCAGTCCCATTATTAATTTGATGCAGGTATTGAATATTTCGTCCAGCAGCTCCTTTTACTGCCGACTTTTTATTAATTCTCCAATCAAGATTTATACGTGGCTCTGCTCCGTGATAGGTATTATAAATATCACCATTGCTATATCCTGTTATTGATTTTATTTTTCCATCCTCCGCATATCCATAAACATCGGCAGGCCCAAGATTATTTAGAAAACTATACCTTAGACCAAAGTTTATGGATAATTTAGAATTAAATTTGACTTCATCCGAAAAGTATATCCCTGATTCTAAACCCTTTTTTTTAGCAAATTCTGAGCTTGATATAATGCCTGTACTGTCCAAAACGGTAGTTTTTCCGGGTGTTAGTGTGTGATAGATACTATTCCACCCAAACGAAATTGTTTGAGATGGCGATAGAAAGAAATTAAAATCTTGTTTTAGGTTAATATCTTTAATTCCAGCATTAAGCTTAAATCTCTCTCTTTCAAAATCTAGGCCTATTCCGTAGGCAAAATCACTAAAAATAGCAGTTGTATTTATAAAGAGCTTTTGAGTAGCCAAATGAGTCCACCTTAAGGTAGCCGTTTTATTTCCCCAACTGAGGCCAGCCCCCTCTATCCCAAAGTTATCTTTACCATTATATCCTGATACAAAAACTTGATTTTTCTGATTGATTTTATAATTTGCCTTTAGATTAAGATCATAAAAATACAAACTTACATCCTGAGTAAATGGCCTAACCAAAATATCAAAATAGGTTCTTCTGCCCGAAATTATAAAAGATGCCTTGTCTTTTTTAATTGGACCTTGAATACTTAGCCTTGAAGACAAAAGGCCAATTCCACCTTCAGTTTCAAATTTTTGAGAATTGCCCTCTTTCATTTTTATATCTAAGACAGAAGAGGCCCTTCCGCCAAATTGTGCCGGTGCTGTACCCTTATAAAGTTTAATATCTTTTAAAGCATCACTATTAAAGACTGAAAAAAAACCAAACAAATGCGAAGGGTTGTAAATTGGAGCCTCGTCTAATAAAATCAAATTTTGGTCGATATTTCCACCTCTGACATAAAAACCTGAGCCACCTGCCGAGTTTGCTTTTACACCAGGAGTCATTTGTAAAGTCTTAAAAATGTCTTTTTCGCCAAGGAAGACAGGGATTTTAGCAACATCTTTTATATTGAGACTTACTGTACCCATTTCATTTTTTGAGAGATTTTCATCTCCGACTTTTCCTTTAATCACCACCTCATCTAGAATTTGGGTAGATTCTATTAGCTTAATTTCTATTGATAAATTTTGAATTAAATTAAGGTCTAGAAATTTATTTTTATATCCCAAATTACTTACTTTAAGCTTATAGCTACCTTCAGGTAAGGTAAACGAAAAATACCCATAGGCATTAGTACTTGCACCCATTGTTTTCCCTTCAATACCTACATTTGCGAAGGGGATAGCCTCTCCATTACTTGTGGCCAACACATACCCGCTTACGGTATGTTTGTTTTGAGAAAATCCCTGTGCTATGAAAAGACAGGAAACAAAGACTATTAGAAGGATTTTATTGTGCTTAGAATAGAATCTTAAATTTTCCAATTTTCCTGAAATTTTGTTTTCGATAACAAAATTCAGATAGCTTGATGAGTATTAAAAACTTTAAATGACGAGTTGAATTGGTAAATGATGGATTAGATGTTTTATGATGGTGAATTCAATTTGAACTATTTTTTAAACCTAGAAAACTCAAAACCAAAAGAGAATTCATTACCATTTAGTTGTAAACCATTCAAGATTTCAGGGCTTTTGTATGTAATGTTTCTTGCCACACCTATTGTAAATCGAGATATCTTATTAAGGTTTAACTGTATATCAATTCCAGGTTTAACACCTTTAAATCTAACATATTCACCCAAATTGAATGGAGAATATTTACTATTCGTAAAACTCAAATTAAATGCTGCATGTAATACCCTGTAATTCCTACTAATATAGGATAATCCCAGGTTATTTTGAACGACTGTATATCCATCTACTATATAACCAATACTACCATTGGCATCTAAATAAGAATAGTTTAGAGATGTATATTCTCTTCCATAAACTAACTTTATTGAATTGTTATAGCTTAAACCTACATTCAAGTAAGGACCAAATCCGTATGATTTTAGCATAGATTGATTCTTAATACCAAATCCAATATTGGGTTTTATTCTATGAATAAACTTATTGCCTTTTAGTACATAATTCAAAGAATCCTGAGCAAAAACATAATTTGCGGAAAGTACCAAAATAATTAAAGTTATTTTTTTCATTATTACCTTACATTACCAATTTTTAATGAAATACCACCTATAAATCCACCCAATTTTACATTTTTAGAATTCGCCTCGGCATTACGTGTTGATGCAAATCTATATCCCAACTCTGTCCTGAAAGTAAGGTAAGGTAAAAGATTACACTCAATGCCTAAATTCGGATTGAAAAAGGAGCCATTAAATATTGAAGTGCTTGAAATGTCATATTCAGAACAATAAAGGCCTCCAACAAATAACCTTGCATAAGCGTGAGTCATTTTACCGGGATTGTTCGTGTAACTAAATACCCCTCCTGCCATCTGCATAATCACAGGGCTATCCCCATTAGTAACTGTTCCATTTTGAGTAATAGATCCATTTTTTACAAGGCCAATATAGTTCCCTATGGTTTGTCCCGAAAATCCAACACCAAACATTCTTTTATAAGATATCCCAACTTCTGCTGCAAGATTTGGATTACCTAAACGAGTTTGATCTCTCCTTATTGTGGAATAATATGGCATAACTGTGGCATAGATCCTTAAGGCTTTATTTTCTTTCGTAGTTGTTCTATTAAACAATGTTTCATAATCAGGCTCTTGGGCATTAGCAAATAAGCCCCCAAACCAAAAAAACGCACCGAGAAAATATATAACCTTATTCATTTTTGTTTAGGTTTTATGGTCATTTGCTGAATATTTCCAATAGTCTCACTTTTGATAAAATCCCCATTTTGATAATAAAAATTTATACTGCCAGAAATCGGCATTTTTACTGAGTATACCCCAGTATTTATGGTTCTTATTTCTAAAAAAGTACCGTATCGAATAGAATATACACCACTGATATTTGTAGGTTCTTTTAAATACAAGCTTTCTAATATCCAAGATATTTTCTTGTCTAAGTACTCCATACCTTCGTTCTTTCTTAGAATCTGATAGGTATTCTTTGATAATTTAGTTAAACAGCTTTCCTTCAAAACCGCGTTGTTCTCTAAAAGGGCTTCAGCATCGGTTAGAATTGATTTTTTAAAATAGGAAGAAGCAAAATATTGAATTCTATTTTCTACAATATTTGATGATTTAAAGTCCATTTTGATATCCATCAATTGATACCCGTTCAAATAATTTGACACATTTATAGACATAGTCCCCGATTTCTTTTGTCCTATGAAAACATCAAAGCCATAGACTTGACCTTTTGCGGAATTAAAAAAAATCAAACTTAAAATCAAAAATAAGTATATCCTTCTATTCAAATGATGGTAGTTTGTAATCTATTGTTACTATAATATTTGCAAAAATAGTCTTTAATAGTTTATTCAAAAATAAAATATTTGAATTCAATTCAAACTTGACATACCCGATTTATGTAAATATTAAAAATAAAGCAAGCTAATTTCGATAACTTTGTTTTATGAAAACCATCCGATTAAATATTTTCAGAGTACTAGCCACTTTTTTAATTTTCGTGGTAATCGTATTAAACTACTTCTCAAACGAATTATTGTTTGAGCATGGTTTACTCCAAGTAATTGCTTTTATTTTGCCTACTCTTTGCATGGTTATTTTGAATAACTGGTTGTTAATACCTGTGTTTTTCAACAAAACAAAATATTTTACTTATTTTTTTTCGCTTTTTATAACCATTTTGATAGCTCAAATCGTTACCGGGTACCTAACCGTCTTTAACTTTTTCAACAAACAGTGGTTTTATCTAATTTATGATTTCCTGAGATACTTCATAACAGCCATGGCTGGTTTTGGAATATTGGCCTATCATCAGATAAGCGTACAACAGCGTCAAAATTTCCAAAAAGAACTAATCATCAAGAATACTGAATTAAGCTTACTAAAAAAGCAATTAAATCCTCATTTCCTTTTCAATAATCTCAACAACATCTACTACCAATGCCTTGGAGGTGCGGACTTAGCAGCCGATTTGGTAGCAAAACTATCTTCTTTAATGAGATATACCTTAGAATATTCGATGAAAGACTTTACAACCATTGGCCAAGAGATAGAGTTTATTTCAAATTATATCAGTTTAGAAAAAGCTCGTCTGCCTGAAAATGCCTCTGTCGTGTTCGAATCAATATGTGAACACCCTAATCTAAAAATTTTACCATTATTATTGATAAGCTATATCGAAAATTGTTTCAAACATGGCACTAATATGCAACAAAGCCACATTGACATTAACATTAAGTTAATTCAATCAAACAATTTGATTGAACTTGAATGTAGAAATAGGATTTCAGAAGAAACCAAAAATATAGATAGTACTGGAATTGGAGTTAAAAACGCAGAAACAAGACTCAAATTATTGTATCCTAATAATTACGAAATAAAAAAAGAGTTCAATGAAAAATATTATTCAATATATTTAAAAATTAATCTGAAAAATGAAAGTTAAAACCTTAATAGTTGACGACGAACCCATGGCCAGAGGCGTAATTAGAAAACATACTGGTCATTTTGATATGTTTGAAATAATTGCCGAATGTCAGAATGCTATCGAGACTATAAATATTTTGAATACCCAAGAAATTGACTTGATTTTTTTAGATATCAATATGCCTCAAATTACTGGTCTTGAATTGTTAAGTAGCCTCAAAAATCCTCCTTTGGTTGTAATTACTACGGCCTATTCTGAATTTGGAGTAAAAAGTTATGAATACAGCAACATTATTGATTACCTTCTAAAGCCTATTACTTTTGAACGTTTTATTAAAACGGTCGATAAAATAAAAACAAAATTTAAAAACACTTTGGAAGAAAAACAAGTAAGCAGTCTTGTTTCAGAAGAAATAAAATTTAAATCCAACAAAACAACAGTTCAATTAATGCCAGAAAAAATCTTTTATTTGCAAGCATTTGGCAACTATGTCAAGGTTTTTGTCCAAAAAAGAGGAATGATACTCGTACAACAAAAACTACAAGATTTTGAAGATCAACTACCCTCCGAGATTTTTATAAGATGCCACAAATCTTACATTGTTAATAAAAATCACATCACCAGGCTACTTAAGAATGAAATTGAAATTCAGAACACTACAATACCTATTGGTATTACTTATCGACAAAACCTAAACAAAATGAAAGTTTAACCTAAGTCCAGCTGCCTATCTTTGGCCATACATATACAACAATAGTTGTATAAAATTTTCATTGAAAACAACTTAGGTTCGTATTGAAATAATTTTCTGAAAACATTAGATCAATTCCATCAAGACATCATCGTTTTTGAAATGGGGTTAAACTATCAGAAAAATTCGGGCATACATTCATGAGATGACTGAAAAAAAACACAGTGCAGAAACTTTAATATTTATTGATTCACAGCTGTAAGAAATCTTAAACTTTTTTTATTAACCCAAAAAACACTACATTTATTTCAGAAAACCCTTGAATATATGACTTTTGATTACATTATAGTCGGTGCTGGCAGTGCAGGTTGTGTTTTGGCCAATCGTTTGACTGCAAACCCTGAAAACTCTGTACTGCTCATAGAAGCTGGCGGAAAAGACTCCAAAATGGAGATTCATATCCCCGCAGGATATGCCAAATTACACCGAACGGAGGTCGATTGGGGCTATTATACCGAACCTCAAGAACATATACTCAACCGCAAAATTTACCTTCCTAGAGGCAAAGTGATGGGCGGCTCCAGCTCAACCAATGCCATGGCTTATGTGAGAGGAAACAAAGAAGACTACAACGATTGGGCAAAACTAGGCAACGAAGGCTGGGCATATAACGATATTTTGCCCTATTTTAAAAAATCAGAAAACAATCAAGATATTGAAAATAAATTTCATGGAAATGAAGGCGAACTAAATGTAGAATTTTCTAAAAACTTCAAAACGCCTTTTTCAGAGGCTTTTGTAGATGGTTGCTTGGAAGCCGGATTTAGCCCAAATTCTGACTACAACGGCGAAAACCAAGCCGGCACCGGACTCTTTCAGTTTAGTATAAAAAATGGAAAACGTCACTCCGCTGTAGATGCATTTATAAACCCAATCAAACACCGAAAAAACCTAACTATTCTGACCAATACACGAATAGAGCGAATTTTGATTGAAAAAGACAAAGCAGTGGGTGTAGAAGTGACCAACAAAGCCACTGGCATTTACAAAGCCACCAAAGAGGTAATTCTGTCTACAGGATCTTTTATTTCACCACAAATTTTGATGCTGTCGGGCGTCGGTGACAAAGACGAATTGCAAGCCCACGGAATAGAATGTAAAAAACACCTGCCTGGCGTTGGCAAAAACCTGCAAGACCACCTATTTTATGCCATCAGCGGTCTTACCAAAACACAAGAAGGCCAAAATCATCACCTAAAACCACTAAACCAACTTAAAGATTTGGTGCAATATTTACTTTTCAAGAAAGGAGTTTTCAATATTGGACCATTAGAAGCCGTCGCATTTGGTAGTACTTCACTGAGTCCTGAAAGAGTTGATTATCAATTCCATTTCGCATCATTGCATTTGGGAGATGATTACTCTTGTGATGTTTACGACATCAAAACATTCCCAACTGTAGACGGAGTAAGTATTTTACCAACTCTTTTACGACCAAAAAGTAGAGGCTCTGTAAGTTTGAAGAGCAAAGATTCAAAAGACGCACCCATTATACAGCCTAATTTCCTTTCACATGAAGACGACCGAAAAGTATTGATAGAAGGCGGTAAAAAAGCTTTGGAAGTTTTACAAACCACGGCTTTTTCAAAGCATATCGAAAAAATCATCACTCCACCACTTGGTACTTCAGACGAGGCCATTTGGGATCATATTCAGAAACAAGTAGAAACAGTGTATCATCCAGTTGGTACCTGCAAAATGGGAAATGATGAAATGGCAGTGGTGGACAATACTTTAAAGGTTCACGGAATAGAAAACCTCCGAGTGGTGGATGCTTCCATCATGCCAACTCTGGTTTCGGGCAATACCAACGCCCCAGTCTATATGATTGCCGAGAAAGCAGCAAGTATGATTTTAGGGGGATTTTAATCCCCCTGAATCTTAATCAAAGAAGCCCTTTAGCAAGATTCAAAACTCCGCCAAGCGAGTCTCTAACTTTAGGTTCGGCAGCAGCCCCACCCGTTTTCAAAAGATTCACGCTGGACAAGGCAGTAGAAATCAAAGAACCACCAGAGGCAGCTGAAGGTCCACCCAAAAGCGAAAGTCCACTTTTCATCATACCTAAATTGCCACTTAAAGCCGAGGCTTGTCCAACTAAACTTTTTGCACCCAATAGTGAGCTTATCTTATTTGCACCCAAAGCCATCTTTACTAGGGCTATAGCTTTTTGCAAAACTCCACTTTGCAATCCTCCAGTTTTAGCCAAAGGAATCAACTTATTAAGATTTGCAACTTGACCCAATAGTTTGTCTTTAAACTCACCAGAACTATTATCAGAGCTTTTTCCTATAGACTCAACACTTTTCGACAATGCCATGGCGGTTGCGGCATGATCATTTGATGAAACAAATTTCAGAGCCTGATCTAAAAAAATCTCACTAGAATCAACGGCCATTTCGGCATTTTGAGTTCCCTTCGATAGAGACTTTGGCAATTGTGCCATTACGAAATTCGAAATAACCAATAAAGCGACCAATAAAAAGTTTTTTGTGTTTTTCATTTTTTTAAAATTAATAATTAAGAAAAAAAAAGCATTGAGAATCTAAACTGGTAATTGCATTTATACAAATACAAAAAAAATAATCTGCAAAAAACCTCCTATGAAATCTCAAATATTTCGATTATATTCGACCTATCAATCAACCAAATAAAACCCAAAATCATGAATATTGTATCAGGAGAGGTAAATATTAATCAAATAAATAGAATATTTCAGACTCAAAAAGTAAATCAATTTGAAATAGCCAACGCTCCCATTAAAGACCGCAAAAACAAGTTAAAGTCACTTCTTTATGCCTTAGAAAATACTTTTAGGCAGGAATTGAGAGATGCCATGATGGCGGATTTCAAAAAACCAAAGGCTGATGTTGACCTTTCGGAGATTTTTCCAGTAACCAGCGAATTAAAGTTTGCCATCAATAATTTGGGAAAATGGACAGCCAAACAAGCAGCCGATACACCTTTGGCGTTTTTTGGCTCAACCTCCTACATCAAATACGAACCCAAGGGCGTTTGTTTAATAATAGCCCCATGGAATTTCCCTATCAATTTACTTTTAAGCCCTTTGGTTTCAGCCATTGCGGGTGGAAATACGGCCATTTTGAAACCCTCCGAATTTACCCCACATACCTCAGCGGTATTGGCCAAATTGATAAAAAGCATTTTCAACGAAAACGAAGTTGCTCTGATTGAGGGAGGAATAGAAACCTCCACTGCACTTTTGGAGCTACCCTTTAACCATATTTTCTTTACCGGAGCACCTTCTATTGGTAAAATAGTGATGGCGGCGGCAGCTAAAAATCTAGCCTCAGTCACTTTGGAGTTAGGCGGAAAATCACCAACCATCGTAGACGAAACGGCCTCCATCAGCACCACTGCTAAGCGAATAGTTTGGGGAAAGTTCCACAACAGTGGACAGATTTGCATTGCCCCAGACTATGTATTCGTTCATGAAAGCAAAAAAGAAGCATTGATAGAAGCCATGAAAAAAACTTTGAGTGATTTTTATGGATCAGATGCCCAAACTTCTGACTCTTACGGCCATATTGTAAACCAAAAACATGCAGAAAGAGTAAATGGCTATCTACAAGACGCTGTTTCGAAAGGAGCTAAAGTTGTTTTTGGAGGAAAGTCCGACACTGCTAATAGTTTTATTGAGCCCACCTTGGTTACTGAAACTCCGTATGAATCTGCACTGATGCAAAATGAGATTTTCGGGCCAGTTTTACCTATCATTTCATACAAAAACCTCGATGAAGCCATTGCCAAAATCAACGAAGGAGAAAAGCCTTTGGCCTTATACATTTACAGTAAAAGTCAAAAAAACATAGATAAAATCATGGATAATACCCGTGCAGGCAACTCTTGTATCAACAATAACGACCTTCATTACTATAATCCAAGCTTGCCTTTTGGTGGCTCAAACAATTCAGGAATAGGCAAAGCCCACGGTATTTTTGGTTTTCAAGAATTTACAAATGCCCGTGGAGTTTATCGCCAACATTTGCCGCCCGCTCTCGAACTTTTGATGCCTCCTTATAATGGCTTGAAGGAACGATTGATAGAATTGGTGGTGAAGTTTTTTTAATAATTCAGGGTTTGAATAGTCTAAATTACTGAATTGGTCTATTTGTAATTTTTTTTAAAATAGAATACCTTAAATTGATTTATAATTTTATCTAAAAAATATGAACAAACATAGCAAGGCACTACTCATCGTTCTTTCTTTATTATTAACACAAACGAGTTATGCCCAAAAAATAAAAGCCTTAGTGGGTGGCACTCTGTTGGATGGTTTCGGCGGACCGCCAATACAAAACTCTGTTGTCATCATTGAAGGTAAAAGAGTAAAAGCAGTGGGCCGAATTGGCGAATTAGTTATACCAAAAGACGCTGAAATCATCTCTACCGAAGGTATGAGTGTTATGCCAGGTTTGTGGGACATGCACGTACATTTGATGCTTAACGGACACAGCAATTATACGCATTGGGATAGCACTTACATCAAAAAATTCGAATCTATCATTATGCCGTCGTCTGCACATCAGCTGCTCATGGCTGGCGTAACGAGTGCCAGAGACTTGGGTGCACCACTCGAAGCGAGTATCAATGTCCGAAACAAAATAAACCAAGGCAAAATACCCGGACCTACGATTTATGTTTCAGGACCATTTTTGCAACACCGCCCATATCCCAAAACCGAAGACTTCCGTTGGGGAATTTATGGGGAAGAAGACGCCAAAGCCAAGGTTAAAAAACTAGCGGAGGCTGGCGTGAACGTAATAAAACTTATTGATCACGATGAAATGACGAGAGCAGAAGCACAAACCATTGTAAATGAAGCTCATAAATATGGACTACCCGTAATAGCCCACAGCCATAGACCCAACGAAATAAGAGTCGGACTCGAAATCGGTGTCGATTGTTTTGAGCATACCGGGCTTTCTTCTGCACCTGAATATCCCGAGGATATCATAGCGGCCATAAAAGAACGTACCGCCAAGATGAACATGGGGCCGCTTTTTTGGACTCCAACCGTTGAAGGACTATACAATTACGAATACGTTAGAGACAATCCCGAAAAATTGGACGATCCATCGTGGCATTTGGGCTTGCCAAAAGACATCATTGAAGACATCAAAGGCTCATTGAAATACCCAGGACAGATGCCTTATTTTCAATTGACGCCTATCAGAAAACCCACTTTAATCAAAAAAATGAGCCAGCTGAAAGATACAGGCGTAGTGATGGTGATAGGCACAGATAGTGGAATTCCGATGAAATTCCACAGCCAAAGCACTTGGAATGAGCTAGATGTGTGGGTAAACAAAATGGGCATAGACCCTATGTACGCTATAAAAGCCGCCACCTATTGGCCGGCAGTAGCCATGAAAGTCGACAAAGACTATGGCAGCATAAGTGCAGGAAAATACGCCGATATCATAACCGTAAAAGGAGATGTACTGAGATACATTTCGCTTTTACAAGATGTAAAAATGGTGATTAAACACGGCGAAAGAGTGAAATAATTTTTTGTCAAAACTTTTCTCAAAACTTTAAAATACTCCTCAAATTTGTTCCTGAGGAGTATTTTTTCGAGAAACATTACTCGTATTCACACAAATAACTAGTCTGAAAAGGTACATTCACCCTAAAGATGGAATTAGCTGGCACATCATACGAGTCGCCATCTTCATAAACACGGATATCTTCCTGCCCTTGAATTTTTACTTCCATTTTGCCTTGAATCACAGTCATGATTTCAGCCGATTCAGTACTAAATTCATACTCCCCTTCGTTTATTACTCCGACAGTGGATTTTCCATTTACTGTGGCATAACCCAATGATTTTACATTTCCTCCAAAATATTCGTTTACCGAAATCATAATTATATCTCTTATATTTTTTTCCAAATTTAAAACTAATAAGTGGCCCAAAAAAACTAGAAGTAGAATGGCGGTACATAAATTCACCGCAAAGACGCGAAGAATTATAACTCCGCTAGCTAGTGAATAAATTTAGTTGTAGCAATTTACCACTAACCTCCCTACAGCCTTAGACCCGCAAACCAATTCCTGAAAACCATCTTAAAATTCCTTAAATTCCCAATCCTAACTAATTTTCTATTAATTTTGGGTTCGAAATCTGGAAATTGCATAGTTCTTCAATTTAGAAATAAAACCTCGAGATTACTGAAAGAAATTTATGCCTTTGCTAATCAGCCGTTAAAACCAACAATATGAAAATCTTAGACAAGTATTTGATAAAGAAATTTTTAAGCACCTACGTGTTTGCTGTATTTATCATTGTCTTGGTTATTGTAGTTATTGATTTTGTGGAAAAAAACGACAATTTCATAGAGCATAATGCTCCCACGAAGGCCATTTTTTTGCAGTACTATGCCAACCTCGCACCTTATTGGGCAAATTACATCAGCCCATTGATGATTTTTATTTCAACAGTATTTTTTACCGCCAAACTCGCCTCTCATACTGAAATTGTGGCCATACTGAGTACTGGCACAAGCTTCAGGAGGCTAATGTATCCGTACATTCTGGGCTCAAGTATTGTGGCTATTTTTTCGTTTTTTATGGTGGGTTGGATATTGCCCAAAGCCAATAAAACCCGTATAGCCTTTGAAAATAAATACATTGAAGACAAATACTATTTCGCTGACCGCGACATACACATGGCCGTGGATAAAAATATTTACGCCTACCTTTCATCTTATGACAATACCAGCAAAACTGCGTATGACTTTACTTTGGAAAAAGTGGAAAACAATCAATTGATAGAAAAACTTACCTCAAGAAGAGCGGTTTATATAGATTCAATAAAAAAATGGCAGCTTTACGACTATAAAATTCGAAAAATAGGCATTCTCAAAGATCAACTTAAAATAGCGAGTGGCTCCGTGCCTCTCGACACGGCTGTAAACATGTTTCCTTCGGATTTTGAAAACACCAAAAATATCCACGAAACTATGACCATTCCGCAACTCCGAAAACAAATAGCCTTGGTAAATAGCCGAGGTGCGGAAGGTATAGAAATTTTCCAGATAGAATATTATCAGCGATTCGCTACCCCATTTGCAGTAATTATCCTCTCTTTGATGGGCCTCATAGTTTCCGCCCGTAAAACCCGTGGTGGTGTAGGACTCCAAATCGCCATAGGATTCGTTTTGGCCTTTATTTACATCCTCTTTTATATCATGTCAAAAGGAATTGCTGAAGCTGGCGATATGCCAGCATTGCTGGCTGTTTGGCTGCCGAACCTAGTTTTCTCTTCTATTGCTACAGTGATGTATTTTACGGTACCAAGGTAAACTTGAAGAATCTTTGAAAGTAGTTTTAAACTCTTTTTTACGAAATCTTACCTCCACTTAATCTTCTTCGGATTGGAGAATAAGGTAATCATACCGAACACAAAAAGATAAACTGCATACAGAAAATCAAAGTACGGAATTTTCCATGATTTGATAGTATTGCTCAATTTTTTATTGGCCATCGCTAAAACTATCCATTTAATAACAAGCCAAACGCAAAACACAGAAAGTATCAATCTCATCCAATCGTTGAATGGATACCAATGCGTCAGGCCATATTGTTTCAAGAAATCGTCCGGAATTCTAGACCATTCTGGTGCTTCAAACCAATCGGGTCTAATGAAAAATATGGGGATAAAGAAAAACCAAGAAATCAATTCGCTCATCCATAGAAGCCCTAAATTAAACTTATCTTTAAATTTATAACGTTTGCCAACCGACAAATGCCTACGTTTTTGCACAAACCATTCGGCCCAAGTTTCTTTTGGAATAGAGTTAGTGACGGCTTCCTCACTGATACAAATGGCCACATTGTTTTTTGTTGCGGCATCATTTATAAACAAATCGTCGTCACCACTTAACAATCCATAATGTCTCGTAAAACCATTGTTTTTCCAAAAAAGCGATTTCCTGTACATCAAATTTCTTCCCACACCCATATAAGGCACCTTGGCCAAAGCAAAAGAGAAATATTGGAGAGCCGTTTGAAAAGTTTCGTATCTAATGAGTGAATTCAAAGCTCCTGGCATAAATTTATACTTGGAAAAACCCAAGACAATATCCTTATCGTCATCCATTTGAGCAGCCATCGTTTTTAGCCATTGATCACTTTCGGGCCTACAGTCTGCATCTGTAAAAAGTAAAATATCATTTTTTGCCTTTTTGATAGCCATGGTCACGGCATATTTTTTGGCCGTAAAACGTTGTGGAAGTTCCAAAATCCTTAAAAACTGAAGTCTTTTTATGTGTCCTTCGTTGGTAAGCAAATAATCGTAAGTGCCGTCACTCGACCTATCATCGGCTACCAGTATTTCAAAATTCGGGTAATCTTGGCTATCTAAAATTGGCAATAATTCCTTTAAGTTTTGAAGTTCGTTGGATGCAGCCACTATAATGGATACGGGAGGCAAAGTTGCCCCCGTTTCAAAATCCTTGTGGCCGACAAGTTTGGTAAATACAAAAAGGACGTATATCAGCTGCACAGCCAATGCAGTAAAGAAAATTATGGGAAAAACAAACTCCAATGTTTAAAGTGTTTAGTGAAAAACTCTGCAAAAATAGTATTCCTTTTCTATATATTTTTAAAATATAGCCAATTTAATAGAACACCTTCCTAAAACTCCAATTTGAAAAAAGGTTTGTTAATCAGCACATAAAGCCTGAAATTTGCAAAATGAAATTTGAACTTCAAAAAACAGACAGCCAAACCAAGGCCAGAGCTGGCAAAATCACCACAGACCATGGTGAAATCCTGACTCCTATTTTTATGCCTGTAGGCACCGCCGGAACCGTAAAAGGTGTGCATACCAAAGAACTCATAGAAGAAGTAGAAGCCCAGATAATACTAGGAAATACATATCATTTATACCTCAGACCGGGTCTTGATATTTTGGAGAAAGCTGGAGGATTACATAAGTTTAATGGTTGGCACAAACCTATACTGACAGACTCAGGTGGTTATCAGGTATTTAGCTTGAAAGAAATTAGGAAAATATCTGAAGAAGGCGTTTATTTTAACTCTCATATTGATGGGTCCAAGCATTTGTTTACACCCGAGTACGTGATGGACATCCAAAGGATAATAGGTGCTGACATCATCATGGCTTTTGACGAATGTCCGCCTTACCCTTGCGACCATGAATATGCTAGAAAATCGATGCATCTGACGCACAGATGGTTGGAAAGGTGTGTAAAACGCATTAATGAAACCGAACCCAAATACGGTCACAGCCAAGCACTTTTCCCTATTGTCCAAGGCAGTGTTTTCAAAGATTTAAGAATACAATCGGCGGAGTTTATAGCTTCGCAAGACCAACTTGGCAATGCCATTGGTGGCTTATCAGTAGGGGAATCTGCCGAAGAAATGTACGAAATGCTGGAAATTGTGAATGGTATTTTACCAGAATCTAAACCAAGATATTTGATGGGTGTGGGCACTCCTGAGAATATTCTGGAGGGAATCGCCCTAGGAACGGACATGTTTGACTGTGTAATGCCAACCAGAAATGCCCGCAACGGAATGTTGTTCACCACGCAAGGAATAATCAATATCAGAAACAAAAAATGGGAGGATGACCTCAGCCCAATAGATAAAGAATTGGGTGGTTACGTAAGCACTTTCTATTCGAAAGCCTACCTCAAACACCTTAACAAATGCCAGGAAATGTTAGCAGCTCAAATAGGCAGTGTACATAATCTGAGATTTTACCTTTGGTTGGTGGGTGAAGCAAGAAAACATATCCTTGCAGGAGATTTTGCAGAATGGAAACCCTTGGCTATCAAAAAGCTAATGCAAAGGCTATAAAAAATGAAATAAAAATCATCTTATAAAAAAAAGGAGCAATAGCTCCTTTTTTTGTGTATTGCGGTATTACAAAAAATCATTTTTTTCTTAGCCAAAATCCTAACCACAGACCAACAGTACCCCAGCTAACTACGGCATCGAGCAAATCAACGAGTGTTTTCGTTTGAAACCATATAGCGTTAACATAAGTAACTGACAAATAACCAATCAGCCCAACAGACAAAGAAGACAAAACGATAGTTTGAAAACTGGCATTTCCCATTTTCTGAAGAATAAAAATTAAAAGAAACACAGCCAACAAATCTACCACAAAACCCCTAACCATGTTAAGTCCCATAGCTGTGCTCATAGCTTTGTGATAATAAATTTGAGCCCAAGGTTTACCGCTGTTTTCCTCCCACTGTTTTTGTTCCTCTGCGGCAGATGTACCTGGTGCGGAGCCGGGCAAAT
>CAMCYZ010000046.1 GCA_945885545.1 Spirosoma fluviale | reverse complement strand
CTACAGATGGTTTTTCTAGGTCTTTGAAAGATTATATTAGACTTGACTTAAAATTTAATTATACTTTAAATTTTCATAAAACTACTTCAACGTTTTCTATAGATTTAAATAATTTAATTAACCGAAAAAACCCGTTATCTGAAATTTACAATCCCGTTTCAAAGCAAATTGAAACTATTAATCAACTAGGGTTTTTACCTATGTTAAACTATAGATTGAATTTCTAATGTTTAGTTCTTTGGTTTATTATTGGCATCCCGATCCAAACATTTTGTGCTTTGGCTATATCTTTTGTATAACGTTCTACGGCTTTTTCTTATCAATGTCCTATATTTCTTCTGTATTTTTCATCAAGTATTTTTTAAAATCAGGTTTTAACCATCTATTTTTCATAAATATACTTGCAATTTTTTCTATTGTTGGGGGCAGGTTGGGGTTCTTATTTTTTTATAATTTTCAAACAATTTCAGAAAACTTTAAGAACATCCTTAATTTATGGAATGGAGGTCTCTCAAGCCATGGATCTCTACTTGGAATTATTGTATTGAGTATTTTAGGATCAAAAATTTATGGACATAATAAATTAAAAATTTTAGACATTTCACTTGTACTTTCTCTTTTAGCAGGCTTTTTTATTAGGCTTGGTAACTATTTTAACTCAGAGAAAATAGGATTACCGACAAATGGTTCATGGGGAGTGATTTTTTTGAATAATTCAAATCATTCTTTCGAACCAAGACATCCTTCGCAGCTTTACGAATCGCTATTTTGTTTCTAATATTTTGTTTTCAAATAAAAAAGAAACGAAATCAGGGTTTTGTTTCATCAAAAATATTGTTTTTTTTATTTGGTTTTCGATTATTAAATACTTGCTTTTTCGTGGAAAGCCTCCCTTTCGTGGAAATAATTTTAAATTTCATTTCCGTGTTTTTAGGGGCAGTTTTGTACGTTTGTCTAATGAATAATAACGAATTAGGTAAATATAAAATTAAATCATAAATCCTAAGTCTATTGAATTTTATAACCTAATTCGTTTGATTATGTTTTTTCAGAATCTTTTTCTCCCTCAATAAATCTCCTTCCGTTGACCCTTAATTCTTTCGTCTGTCAAGAACTCGTCGAAAGTCATCATTTTGTCTAGGCAACCTTTTGGTCCAATTTCTATGATGCGGTTGGCCACGGAGTTGGTCAGTTGGTGGTCATGACAGGCAAAAAGTATGTTGCTGTCAAAATCCTCCATGCCTTTGTTTAGGGCTTGGATAGACTCCAAGTCTAGGTGGTTGGTGGGTTCGTCGAATATCAGCACGTTGGAGTTTGAAAGCATCATTTTTGAGAACATACAACGCTGCTTTTCTCCTCCTGAAAGTACCGAGCTTTTCTTCAAGGCCTCTTCTCCCGAAAATAACATTCTTCCCAAAAACCCTCTGATAAATGACTCGTCTTTTTCGGTAGAATATTGTCTTAGCCAGTCTACCAATATCATGCTGCTGTCAGCGAAATAGTCTGAGTTGTCGTTTGGAAGGTAGTCATTGGTGATGGTTACGCCCCACTTAAAGCCTCCTTCAGTAGCTTGTTTTTTGCCACTCAATATATCAAAAAGTGCAGTTACTGCTTGGCCGTCTTTACTCAAAAACGCAATCTTGTCGTTTTTGCCTACCCAAAAACTCACGTCTTTGAAAAGATAAACGCCGTCTTCGTTTTTGTAGCTCATGCTATCTACTTGCAATATTTGGTCACCCACCTCTCTTTCGGGCTTAAACCCAATAAACGGATAACGTCTGGAAGAAGGCTGAATGGCTGTAATGTCCAACTTTTCAATCATTTTCTGACGGGCAGTGGCTTGCTTCGACTTGGCTACGTTGGCAGAGAAACGACGTATAAAATCCTCCAATTCTTTCTTTTTCTCTTCAGCTTTCTTGTTCTGATCGGCCTTTTGGCGAGCAGCTAACTGGCTAGATTCGTACCAGAAAGAGTAGTTTCCGCCATAAATAGAGATTTTTTTGAAGTCTAAGTCGGCCACGTAAGTACACACATTGTCTAAAAAGTGTCTATCGTGCGATACTACGATTACGGTGTTTTTGAAGTTCATCAAAAAATTCTCCAACCACAAGATGGATTCAATGTCTAAGTTGTTGGTAGGCTCATCGAGTAGCAGCACGTCTGGATTTCCAAACAAAGCCTGGGCCAGCAACACCTTTACCTTTTCGGTGGGGTTGATGTCTTTCATGAGCATATAGTGGAGGTCTTCGGTTACCCCCAAGCCCGAAAGCAAGGATCCCGCATCAGATTCGGCCTCCCAGCCGTTCATTTCGGCAAACTCGCCCTCTAATTCAGCCGCTCTGTTTCCGTCCTCTTCGCTAAAATCGGGTTTCAGATATATGGCGTCTTTTTCAAGCATTACCTCATAAAGTCTTTCATTTCCTCTCAAAACAGTATCTAGTACAGTAAATTCGTCGAAGGCGTTTTGATTTTGGTTTAAAACCGACATTCTTTCGCCTGGGTCCAAAGCAACTCTACCCGAAGTAGGATCTAACTCGCCCGAAAGAATTTTAACGAAAGTAGTCTTTCCGGCACCGTTGGCTCCGATCAGACCATAAACGTTACCCGGCACAAACTTTAAATTTACATCTTCAAACAAAACTCGCTTTCCAAATTGCAGCGAGAGATTAGAAACAGTCAGCATATTTTTTGTATTAATTGGGTGTTTGAAATCAACAAGACCCCAAACCGAACCGCAAATTTACGAAAATTATAGGTACTCTGAAAAATATATATATTCTTCCTGAAAAAGGGCAATTCTATCTTCCTAAACTGCCTTTTGGAAGAGCATTTGAGGTATAGTTTCATTAAAAATTTTTAATTCAGTCATAAATTTGCTTTTTTGTGGTTCGAAATTTCAAAATCCTATGAAAAAATCCCTGTTCGCCTTCTTCAATTTTTCCATTATACTTGGGGTTTTTACCTTTTTCATATCAGCCAATAATCTGCATTATTATTCTCCAAAGCAGAATTTGATTTCTCCAAAATCCTCAGATTTTAAACAAAAACAAGCACTTTGGGTAGATAGCGTATTGGCTACCATGACTTTGGAACAAAAAATAGGTCAACTTTTTATGATAGCGGCTTTTTCAAACCGCAACGAGAACGACTATAGAAGAGTAGAGGAGCAAATCAGGAAATATCATATCGGAGGAGTGATTTTTTTTCAGGGAAATCCCTTGAAACAAGCCGAGCTGACCAACAGATATCAAAGTGCCGCAACAATACCTCTGTTAATCGGTATTGATGGCGAGTGGGGACTCGGAATGCGGCTTGATGATGCCTTTTCTTTTCCTAAGGCCATAACTTTGGGGGCTACTGGCGATGCAGATTTGATAGAAAAAATGGGTTTTGAAATTGGTAAACAATGCAAAAGGCTAGGTGTTCACATTAATTTTGCCCCAGATGCCGACATCAATTCAAACCCCAAAAACCCAGTTATAAACTATCGTTCGTTTGGCGAATCAGTTTCTAATGTTACCAACCTTTCGCTTGCCTACGCTCGTGGTATGCGAAAAGCCAACGTCATGGGCAGTGCTAAGCATTTTCCTGGTCATGGCGACACCGGCGAAGACTCACACTATGCCTTGCCGGTTTTAAACCACACCCGCAAACATATAGATGAAGTAGAAACCATGCCATTCAAGGCCATGATAGAAGACAGTATAGCCAGTGTAATGATAGGCCATTTGCATGTTCCGCAGCTCGATAACTCGCCCAATACGCCTGCTAGTGTTTCCGAAAAAATTATTAAAGAGTATCTACAAAGAGACATGAATTTTAATGGTTTGGTGGTTACAGATGCCTTGAACATGCGAGGATTACTGAAATATTTTCCGACTGGTGCTGCCGAGGTTAAGGCCTTTCAGGCGGGGAATGACCTGCTGCTACAAACCGGAAATCTGGATGTTGCCTATGGTGCTTTACACCAAAAAATTCTAGACAGTACTTTGTCGGTAAATGATTTAGACCATAAGGTAAAGAAAGTCCTTATGTCAAAATATTGGGTTGGGCTCAACAAATACAAACCGATAGATTTTAGTAATCTTTTGTTAGATTTAAACAATCAGCAATCAAAGGATCTCACGCAGAAAATTTTTGATAAAGCTGCCACAGTCGTAAAAGATGATGAAGGCCTAATACCTTTGGCAAACTCTCAAAATGTGTCTTATGCTTCGCTTTCTATCGCAGGCAAGGCCGATAATGTTTTTCAGAAAACGATGTCGTATTACTCCAACATCACCAATTATGACATTCCCTTTAAGCCTTCAAAATCCTCAGATTGGACTTGGGTAGTAGAGCAAGCTGCACAAAAAGACTTGGTGATAGTGGGCGTGCATGAAATGCACAACCTCGACAGCAGAAACTTTGGTGTGGTGCCAGAAACAATAAAAATCATTAGGGAATTACAAAAACAGACCAAAGTGGTAGTTTGTGTTTTTGGGAATCCCTACAGTTTAAAATTATTTGACGAATTCGAAACTGTTATCTGTGGCTTTGAAGATGAGGCAGAGGCACACATTGCAGTGGCTAACATTATTTTTGGAGTAAACGGAGCGAGCGGGAAAATTCCGGTGAATACGCTAGCCGCCGATGGCAAGGTAAACTTTGGAATTGACACTAAATCCTTGGGACGAATAGGGCTGGGTATAGCTTCAGAGGTAGGTATGAACCAATCAAAATTGTCTCAAATACGTTTTTTGGCCAATAATGCTATTGAAAATCAGGAGTTTCCGGGTTGCCAGGTATTGGTTGCTCGAAAAGGAAAAGTAGTGTTCTTTGAGTCATTTGGTAATCAAAGATATGGTGCCAACGAACCCGTAGATGGCCAAACTATTTTCGACCTTGCCTCCTTGACAAAAGTTACAGCCACGCTTCAGGCCATTATGATGCTTTTTGACCAGAAAAAGCTAGATATCAACCAGAAAGCGTCTTTCTATCTTCCTGAACTCCAAAATTCTAATAAAAAAGATATAACTGTAAAGGATTTACTATTGCATCAGGCTGGTCTTAAGGCTTTTGTACCCTTTTATGATAATACCATAGAGGTTGTTGGCGAACGAAACCCAAAGTTTTTCGCTAGAGAAAACCTTGGGAATTCATACCTAAAAGTGTCAGATAGCCTTTTTGTAAAACCAATGATCAAGGACTCCGTCTTTAATTGGATTATAAAAAGTAGTCTTGTTTCTTCTTCTAATGCACCAAAATATCTTTACTCAGACCTTGGGCTGATACTTCTGCAGCGTGTTGTGGAGAAAGTAAGCGGACAACCTCTAGACGCTTATGTTGATTCTAAAATATTCCGTCCTTTGGGTATGTACAACACGGGATTCAATATCTCGGATAAAAAATCTACACAAAACATAGCTCCAACAGAGATAACCAACGATTATAGAAAAACACCCATAAAAGGATCTGTGCATGACCCCAACGCCGCACTCTTGGGTGGTGTGGCCGGGCATGCCGGATTGTTCAGCAACGCTTGGGATTTGGTAAAACTTCTACAAATGAACCTAAATAAGGGATTTTACGAAGATAATCGTTTTTTTTCGCCACAAACGATTGATTTGTTTATTGAAAAACAGTCAACGATTAGTCACAGAGGACTTGGCTGGAATAAACCAAGCACTGACGATGGTAGTGTGTCGCAATATGCCTCACCAAGTACTTATGGCCATACAGGTTTCACGGGTACGGCCGTCTGGGTAGATCCCGAGAAAGAGCTGATTTACATTTTTTTATCAAATAGGGTTTATCCTTCAGCCGAAAATAACAAAATAATAAAAAACAAAACCCGTAAGAGAATTCATGACCTAGTTTATGAATCAATGATGAAATAGGAATTGCTTCGCTAAGGGCATAAAAAAATGAAGCGTGGCACAGCTACACTTCATTATTATTGACCCAAAAAGTAAAAATTAACGTCTAAGTGCTTCAATTAAGACACTCTCAGTTTAGTCTTCATTCTAATCGTAGTATTTACATTTTTACCAGATGCCATCAGAAAACGTCTGTAGTGTCTTCTGAAGTCTGCCGCTTTTCTACGAGAAATATTAATAACTTCTTTGTCCATAAATAATTCGCCTCCTCGGCAATTGAACATAAGATCCTTAACAAAATCAAAGTTTACGATATATGATCTGTGTGGACGAACAAAATTCGAAATCCCTTTTAATTCTTCTTCGAATATTCCTAGTGTTTTTGAACTTATTATTTCTCTACCGCTTCTAAGTTTAAAGATGGTATAGTTTTTGGCACTTTTCAGATACACAATTTCATTAAGGTCTATCATGTTTTTTTTACCAGCTACACGCATCTGAATGTCGGTCTCGGTGGATAGAACACCTGCTGAAGGCAATCTCATGAGATTCCTTTTCATTAATGGTTTTGAATACAGTAATTTCATGTTTTTAATTATTTATCAGGAAAACTTTATTTCTAATACAGATGCAATATTGAATACAAATTAATGCAATCATAATGTGATTCGATAAGTGGCGGGTATTTTAGGATAAGTGACGGAGAAACAAGTAAAATTATTATTAAACGGTAGCAATCGTCGATTTCGATGCTATTGATAGTTATTGAAGGGATAAATGGCACAAAAAAAAATGGTAGAATTTACCATTTGATAAGTTTTTAGAATGAAGACTTGACAAACATTTTTATATGCCGTAAAACATTTTTAAAGCTGCCCAAAGCAAACGTTTTTCATCTTTTAGATTAGCCTGAATTGTTTTTAAGTCATCTACTAATAAATACTTTACGGATTCTTTTTCTTGACTTTGATAAGGAAATAGCAAAAGGTCGTGACTCAGTTTACTCATAGCTACTCCGAAGCTAATTATTTCTTTTGCGGAGGTATAATCACTTAACTTTATGGATTCTGCGGATGCTAGGTCTAATATTGTAGCATTTTCTAGATTCTGCTTAACGGACTGCATTATTTTGGACAACAGGTCTTTCTCTATCTCAGAAAGATTGTTGACTACCAAAACGAGCTTTTTATGAGATAAGGCAACGACTGAAGGAGAGGTTTTAATCTGTTCAACAACTACCGGAGGTGGCAAGGTTACAGGTTTTGCGGCGGGTTCGGGTTGCTGATTTAAAACCTGCGATACCGAACCTGCCATTTTTATGTTGAAGATGGTTTCTCCAGCAAAAACATACCCTGCTAAATTTTTATTCATATACCAGATGCCCTCGTAAGCGTGGCCGTACGGTCAGGACCAGTGGAAACATAAGTCACAGGTACGCCAACTTCTTTTTCTATATAGGCTGTGTAGGATTTTAGCTCTTCTGGCATTTTGTCAAAGTCTGTAATGCCTTCCAATGAACAGTTCCAACCTTTGAAAGTCTTGTAAATTGGTTTTACCTCCACATCACAAATATCAAATGGAAGTTCCTCTGTAGTGCTCCCATCGGGTAATTCATAGTGTGTGCAGATACTGATTTCGTCAAAAATATTCAATACGTCCACTTTCATCATTACCAATTGCGTGACTCCGTTAAGCATAATCGAATATTTTAAAGCTGGTAAATCCATCCAACCGCATCTGCGTGGGCGGCCTGTAGTGCTTCCGAACTCTCTACCTTCTTTACGCATTTTTTCGCCGGTTTCTTCCAATAGCTCTGTTGGGAAAGGGCCCGAACCTACTCTGGTACAGTAAGCTTTAAAGATACCATACACTTCATTTATTTTTGATGGAGCCACTCCAAGACCTGAACAAACGCCCGCTGCAGTAGTGCTTGAGCTTGTAACAAATGGGTATGAGCCAAAGTCAATGTCAAGCAAAGACCCCTGTGCTCCTTCAGCCAACACTTTTGTGCCTTGTTCGGCCAATTGGCTATTAATCAAGTACTCACCATCTACTAAGTTAAAGGTCTTGATAAATTCTAAGGCTGCAAAAAACTCTTTTTCGGCGTCTTCGAGCGAATATTCGAACTTGTAAAAGTCTAAAATTTGCTTGTGGTTATCTACAAGTTTCTGATATTTTTCTTTAAAATTTACAGAAAGAATATCCCCAAGTCTTAAACCCTGACGAGATACTTTGTCGGAATAAGTTGGTCCTATTCCTTTCAATGTCGAGCCAATTTTTGCACTTCCCTTCGCTTGTTCATAAGCAGCATCAAGCAGTCTGTGTGTCGGTATTATGATGGCTGTTTTTTTCGAAATGAAGAGGTTTGTCTTGAAATCAATATTATAAGAAGCCAAACCATCTATTTCCTTCTTGAAAATGATTGGATCTAATACTACACCGTTTCCAATAATATTTATACAATCATCACGAAAGATTCCCGATGGTATCTGGTGAAGAACATGCTTTTTGCCATCAAACTCAAGCGTATGCCCAGCATTTGGACCACCTTGAAAACGTGCAACTACTTTATAGTTAGGAGCCAAAACGTCCACAATCTTCCCTTTGCCCTCGTCGCCCCATTGAAGTCCCAATAAAATGTCAACCATTAATTTAAGTTATATTTTAGTATTAATTCTTTACTCGATTTTCGCAGTCGGGGTTTTTGCAATTTCCATAAAATATCAGTGAATGATGCATCACGTCAAAATTTAGGAAATCGCCCACCATGTTTTGAATATTTTGAACTCTTGGATCACAGAACTCCTTCACTTTGTTGCAGTCCATACATATCAGGTGATCGTGCTGTTTAAAGCCATAAGACTTTTCGTATTGGGCTAAGTTTTTGCCAAACTGGTGTTTGGTGACCAAGTCGCACTCAACCAACAAGTCGAGTGTATTATAAACAGTGGCTCTACTTACTTGATATTTTTTATTTTTCATCGAGATATACAAATCTTCCACATCGAAGTGGTCGCTTCTGTTGTATATTTCTTCAAGTATAGCATACCTTTCTGGAGTTTTTCTCAACTGCTTATTTTCAAGATAAGCTGTAAAAATTTGCTTAGCTGCCTGAAAATTTTTGTTATTGTCTAATACCATAGCGTTTGTGAGCCCAATTGCTTTTTAGGTAATTCTTTAAAATGCAAAATTAAGGGATTTAATGGTAGAAAAAATAAAATTGTTAAAAGTTAGCATAAAGGCCGACGTTGCCATTGGGCGTGAAGCCTACTTTGAGGTCAAGTTTGTCTGCTTTTTGTTTCTTTTTTAGGTTGTCGTTGTACAAATCCACCGACTTGGCTTTGTATTCGTTGCCATACTCTATCATACAGATGCCTGCGGCGAAAACCGCAATTCCGCCCAAAAGTTTTTCAATCGGCCTAACATAATAAGTGTATAATTTGCCATCGACTTCGGCTTGCATTTTTGTGCCCTTAATTGCATCGTATCCTAAATATATGCCTCCAAGTACCAATGCCGGCCCTGCGGGTAGAAAATATTTCGATTTTTCATAAAGTTTAATGGACTTTTGGGCATTGGCTTGGCTGAACAATTCTAAAGTGTTTTTAGACGATGACTTTACGCCATGGTGAAGAATTCTGGTGTCTATAAATCCTCTTTGATGGGTTAAGATAGTTACAAAACTAGAGTCTTGACTATATGCTTTAAGACTTACAATTAATGTAAAAATTAAAATAGATGTTTTTATTGTTCTTAATTTATTCATGACCTATTTATTCTGTTTGTCCTCTTGACACATTACTTACACCGTCTATTTCCTCCAATTTAGACATTAGAATATCCAAATGCTTTGTATCAAAGACGTAAACTTTTATTTTTCCCTCAAATATACCATCGAAAGTTTCTACTGACAAGCCCCGCATGTTGATGTGCAGCTCTCCTGAAATCACTTTTGAAATATCCTGAATCATACCCACTCTATCGATTCCATTCAAGTCTATCGAAACCAAATACGACTTTTCAATTTGACTAGCCCAACGAGCTTTTATTACCCTATTCCCGTAGTTTGAGAGCAACTGTTGTGCATTTGGACAGAGATTTCGGTGAATTTTTATACCTTCATTTATGGTCAAGAACCCAAACACATCATCCCCCGGAATGGGATTACAACATCTCGAAAGGGTGAAGTCGATGTGCTGCATGTCATCACCAATGAGTAGTGTGTCGTTGCCCTTGGTTTTTTTTATTTCTTTTTCAAAACTTTTGGCATCCTTGAAGGCTTTTTCGTCGATGACAATTTTTTTCTGACGATTGACAAGTGCCTCTCTTTCGTGTTTGAATTTCTTGATTTCTTCTGGCAGTATATATCCTTTTCCAAAGAAATAGAAGAGTTCGTTATAGTCTTTTTTATTAAAAAACGCCCTTAGTTGGTTAAATGTCTCTATGTTATTTTCTAGTCCGAGGTTTTTTAGCTTCTTCATTATTAGCTCTTTGCCTTCGGTTACGTACCCTTTGTTTGATTCTTTGAGGGTATCTTTTATTCTGGCTTTGGCTTTTGAGGTAACCACAAACCTGAGCCAGTCTTCGGATGGTTTTTGGTTTTTTGTCGTAAGAATTTCTACTTGGTCGCCATTTTGTAAGACATGGCTAATAGGCACCAAATGGCTATTTACCTTTCCGGCCGTACATTTTCTGCCAATTTCGGTATGGACGTCAAAAGCAAAATCCAAAACAGTTGCTCCTTTACGCAGCACTTTAAGGTCACCTTTTGGCGTAAATACAAATATTTCTTCGTTGAAAAGATTACCTCTAAAATCTTCCAAAAACTCTATAGCCGAGCTGTCTTTTGATGCAAGCGTATCTCGCACTTGGTTTAGCCAATTGTCCAAGGGTTTGTCGAGCGAAGTATCCGCTCCTTTATACTTCCAATGGGCGGCATAGCCTTTTTCGGCTATTTCGTCCATACGTTCAGTCCGAATTTGCACCTCTACCCACACGCCCGAATTGCTCATAACGGTGGTGTGTAGGGATTCATACCCGTTTGCACGTGGTGTTGAAATCCAATCTTTCAGCCGGTCAGGATTAGGTCTATATTCATCCGTAACGATAGAGTAGGCCTGCCAACAAGCCGCTTTTTCCTTATCTTTTTCTTGTGGAGGTATGCCACGAAGTATTATGCGTATAGCAAAAAGGTCATAAATGTTCTCGAAAGTTACGTTTTGAACATTCAGTTTTTTCCAAATAGAATAAATGTGTTTGGGCCTCCCTTTGATGTAAAAGTCTAGCTTGGCTTCATTTAGCCGCTTAGAAATGGGCCGCATGAAACCGTCTATTAGCCTCTTTCTTGCAGCTTTTGAGGTATTTAGTCTAGAAGAAATGTCTTTGTAAACCTCAGGTTCAGTATATTTTAAGTACAAATCTTCTAGTTCAGACTTGATTTGGTATAATCCTAATCTATGGGCTAAAGGAGCATAAATGTAAATAGTCTCGTGTGCAATTTTCAGTTGAGAATTGCGAGCCATGCTACCCAAGGTACGCATATTGTGTAGTCTATCTGCCAACTTTATTAAAATCACTCGCACATCTTGTGATAGTGTCAAGAGCATTTTTCTAAAATTCTCAGCTTGGGCAGATTGCGTTTGTTCGAAGTTTTCGGCTATTTTGGTCAGTCCGTCTATAATTTGTGCCACTTTAGGGCCAAAGTCTTTTTCTATTTCGGCGAGCGTTATGGCGGTGTCTTCTACTACATCATGTAAAAGAGCACATATAATAGACGTGGGTCCAAGACCAATTTCTTCCACACAAATATGGGCTACTTCTAGTGGATGATAGATGTATGGCTCACCCGATTTGCGACGCATTTCTTTGTGGGCCTCCATGGAGATGTTAAGAGCTTTCCTAATCAATTTGGTATCACCTTCCCTGATATGCTCCTTGGCTCCACGTAAAATCTTCTTATACCACTTGGATATTTCCTTTTTTTCGGCCTCGGTGTAGTATTCATGTGGCGATTCAACGGGTAATATGTTGTCTTTGCTCAATCCCATCAATTATTTTCCTTTTTCTAAACAGACTTAATTTCTGCTAATGTATGCAAAAACTATAATTATCTAAAACAAAATCGCGTTTTGGTTTGCTCAAAAAGAAATTTCATTAAAATTCTCAAAAAACATTTGTGGTTTTTTTGATTAATAAAAAAATAAATCTAACTTTGCACCCCGAATAATCGAAAGACGTATTCATTTGCGGGCGTGGCGGAACTGGTAGACGTGCTAGACTTAGGATCTAGTGCCGCAAGGCGTGGGGGTTCGATTCCCTCCGCCCGTACTTCGAACCCTTCAATCCTCCAGAGTGATTGAAGGGTTTTTAAATTTTATAGAGTTCGAATAAAAATTCAAGTAAATGCAAACAAAATTTGACAAAGTTTCTTCTACATTGGCCAACCTTACAGTAGAAGTTGGAGAGGAAGATTACAAAGGATTAGTAGATAAAAAACTTAAAGAATACGCTAAAACTGCTCAAGTAAAAGGATTCAGACCCGGTCATGTGCCGCTTCAATATATCAAAAGTATTTATGGAAAAGGGGTTTTGGTTGACGAAGTTATCAAAGTAGCTAGCGATGCTGTAAATGCAGCTATTTTAGAAAATAAACTTAACGTTGTAGGCGAACCAACTCCAAAGGAAGACGCATACAAAATAGATTGGGCTGCTCAAAAAGAATTTGTTTTTGAATATGAAATCGGTTTTGCTTCTGAATTTACCTTAGACTTAGACAAACTTCCGGTACTCACACAATATGAGATTCAGCCATCCGAAAAGCAAATAAACGAAACTATAGAAGATCTTAAAAATAGATTTGGAGTAGAATCAGAGCCTGAAGAATCAGAGATTGGTGACATTATTTTTGGAAAACTTAGCCAAGAATCAAGCGAGTTTATGTTTCAGTCGGGTATTCCTACCGACAAAGTAAAATCAGAAACTCAAAAATTATTTGTGGGCCTTGAAAAAGGCAGTTCATTAAAATTGGACATACAGACTATTTTTGAGACAGACAAAGAACTGGGTTTTGCTACTGGAAAATCTGACGAAGATGCTGCTGCTTTACAAGGAGAATTTGAGTTTGTGGTAGAAAAAATCACAAGAATGAAACCTTCTGAACTCACTCAAGAGCTTTTTGATAAAGTTTTAGGGCCAGAAAAAGCTTCAAGCGAAGAGGAGTTTGTGAGCCAACTAACAGACATTATCAAGGGAAATTATAGCAGAGAATCTGACTTTTTGTTAGACTTTGATGTAGATAAAATGCTTCTAGACAGCACGCCAATAGAACTTCCAACAGAGTTTTTAAAGAAATGGTTGGTAGAAATTAACCAAGGAAAAGCTACTGTTGAAGACGTTGAGAAAGAGTATGACGCCATAGCGAGAGGTTTGAAATTGGACTTAATCAGAACTGAAATAGCCAAACAAAACGACCTGAAAATACAATACGACGACGTTTTGGAAGAAGTGAAAAACGAAATCAGAGGATATTTCGGACAGCAAGGTGGATTTGAAGGCATGGAGGAATTCATTGATAGCATGGCCAAGAAACAACTGGGCGAGAAAAACAATGAAGCCACCAAGAAACACTACGAGAAGGCTTTTGGCAGAAAGGTATTGAATTTTGTTAAAGATAAAGTGAAGAAAGAAACCAAGTCCGTGATGGTGGAAGAATTTAACGACATTGCTTCAGAGAAATACAAGGTATAATTTTTATTGAAAAATAAAGACTAAAAATCGGGTACGGGGTTCGCTCAAACCCGATTTTTACGTTTTTGGAGTTTTGAACTTTTAGATAATTTAGGTAGTTTTAAGATAAACAAATTAATTAAAATGCATTTAGGAGAAGAATTTAGAAAATATGCGGTGCATCACCAAGGAATGAGTGGTCTGATGATAGACGACTACATGAAGCACAATGTAACCAACATGACTCCCAACATTATCGAAGAAAGACCGATGCGTTTTGCGGCCATTGATGTATTCTCTCGTTTGATTATGGACAGAATTATATTTTTGGGTACTGGTGTTGACGACCAAATCGCCAATATCGTTGTGGCTCAGTTGTTGTTTTTAGAGTCTGTAGATGCCAAAAAAGACATTTTAATGTACATCAATAGCCCAGGTGGTTCGGTTTATGCTGGCCTTGGAATGTACGATACCATGCAATATGTAAGACCTGAAGTGGCTACCATTTGTACTTCTTTAGCGGCTTCTATGGGAGCGGTATTGTTGGCGGGTGGTGCAGCTGGCAAGCGTACGGCTTTGCCTCATGCCCGTGTCATGATTCACCAGCCAAGTGGCGGAGCTCAAGGACAGTCGAGAGACATGGAGATTACCGTGAAGCAAATCATTGAGCTGAGAAAAGAACTTTATGAGATTCTGGCAAAACACTCTGGCAAAACATTTGAAGAAATAGAGGCAGACTCAGACAGAGACTATTGGATGAAAGCCGAGGAGGCCAAGGCCTACGGTTTGATAGACGAGGTCTTGTATAGAACATAGAAAAACTCACTTAGGATGAAGCTCTTCAGAAATGAAGGGCTTTTTTTTTAGTTTTAATTTCTAGAAAAGCAATAGCAAACGGCAAGGACATTATCATCTTTTCACAACAAAAGGAATCTAAAGATGTAGTAAGTGTTTAAATTATTTCTGCTGTTTATAATTATATCATCATAAGTTTTTTATCAAAAAATACGAAAGAAAATGAGGGAATGGGCTTCTACGTTTGAATTTGGAATACTAATATTTGTTGCCAATTTGATAAGATATCTGTTTATCGCAGGTACTGCGTTTTTGGTTTTTTATGTCATTTTCAAAAAGAAGTTTTTGCTTTCTAAGATTCAGCAGAAATTCCCGAGAAGTAAGGATTATTTCCGAGAGATTGGTTATTCGGTATTAACATTTTTGATTTTTACTTTAGTAGGTATTGGCTTGTATAATCCTGTGGTAAGGCCTTTTACTCATACTTACTACGAGGTCTCCGAGCATGGATACCTCTATCTGTTTATTTCATTTTTTTTACTCCTTTTGATGCATGACACCTATTTTTATTGGGCTCATCGGTGTATGCATCACCCCAGAGTTTTCAAGTTTTTTCACCACGTCCACCACCAATCCACCAACCCGTCTCCATGGGCATCTTTTGCTTTTCAACCCACAGAGGCCATTGTAGAAGCCGGAATTTTTGTGATTTTTGCTTTTACCATCCCCGTTCATTTTTATGTTTTGGTCGCATTTTTGTTATTTATGACAACCTACAACGTCTATGGGCATTTGGGTTGGGAGCTCTATCCCAAAGGATTTAAAAAAACGCTTTTGGGCAAATGGATAAACACTTCGGTTAGCCATAACCTTCATCATCAATATTTTAAAGGAAACTACGGCTTATATTTTATGTTTTGGGATAAATGGATGGGTACCGTTTCGGCGAATTATGACGCTAAATTTAAATCTCTACCAAGACCTTAGTGTTTTTTTGCAAAATTATTTAGAAACTTCGACTTCCCATCTTGCTTATTTCGTATATGATTGGTTTCACCACCAAAAACCATTATTTTTGTAAAAATTTTAAGAAATGGCATCCAATAAAGAACCCAACTGCTCTTTTTGTGGAAGAAAGAAAAACGAAGTAGAGTTGCTACTTTCGGGTACGCATGGGCACATTTGCAACGCGTGTATTGAGCAAGGTTATGAACTGATTCAGCAAGAAATTTATGGTGTTGAGCCAAAATCAAACAAGAAGAAGAAGAATAGTGATATTCCGAAGTTTGATATAAAGCCGCCCATCGAACTCAAAAAATACCTCGATAAGTTTATAATCGGCCAAGATGAAGCCAAGAAAGTGCTGTCAGTGGCTGTTTACAACCATTACAAGAGGCTTTCTCAGCCCAAAGGCGATGAGGATGTAAACATAGAGAAGTCAAATATCATTATGGTGGGCGAAACAGGTACTGGCAAAACTTACTTGGCCAGAACCATCGCCAGAATGCTCCAAGTACCGTTTGCCATTGCCGATGCTACGGTTCTTACCGAGGCGGGTTATGTGGGCGAAGACGTCGAGAGTATTTTGAGTAGGCTGCTTCAAGCTGCCGATTATAATGCCGAGTTGGCCGAAAGGGGTATCGTTTATATAGACGAAATAGATAAAATTGCCAGAAAATCTGATAATCCTTCTATCACAAGAGATGTTAGCGGCGAGGGCGTGCAGCAAGGATTGTTGAAGCTATTGGAAGGTTCAATAGTAGGCGTTCCACCGCAAGGAGGAAGAAAACACCCCGACCAACAGTTGGTTCAGGTAAATACCGAAAACATATTGTTTATTTGCGGAGGTGCTTTTGACGGTATAGCCCGTCATATCGGAAAGAGAATCAACAAAGCCCCAATTGGCTTCAAAGTTGATTCCAAAGGTCTTGATTTTAACAACGAAGACAGCCTTTTGAAGTTTGTAACCCAGCAAGACCTCAAATCATTCGGATTGATACCAGAGTTAATTGGTCGTTTGCCATTGCTGACGTATCTGAATCCACTAGACAAAGAAACTCTGCGTAAAATTCTGACCGAACCACAGAATGCCTTGATTAAGCAGTACAAAAAACTGTTTGATATGGAAGGAATAAAGCTCGAATTCAACGACGAGTCTTTGGACTATATCGTAGACCAAGCCATTGTCTTTAATCTTGGTGCCAGAGGTTTACGTTCTATTTGTGAGGCTATTTTGACAGACGCCATGTTTGAGTTGCCATCTGACAAGAGCATAAAATCGTTTGCTGTTACCAAAGAATATGCCCAACGGAAGTTTGAGCACTCTACTTTTTATGAGGTGAAGCTTGTGGCATAAAGTTTAGGAAGTATATTATCACACCCTCGGCATTTACTGTCGAGGGTTTTTTTGTTTATGTGATCAGATTGGATAATGCTAAAACATATAGTTAACAGTAATAATAGTCAGTTATATCGTAAACAGATTTTGAGGAAACTAAAATTTATGGTGGTCAAATACTGAAATCTCAAAAGACCTTGTCTCTGATACGGTAGACAAATCTCTAAATAATATTCTTTTTAAGTTTTAATTTTAAATAAAATACGACAATTCGTCTGTTATTGGTTGACATAAATCAACTTGTGTGAATTTTTATTTAAGGGGTATTGGTTTTGTAATTATTTAATATTCCGGTATAAAAAATCACATTAAATTATATACTTTAAGTGGTATGCCATGAGGCATCGCTATTCGAGATGTTCCGGTAGGGCATCTCGAAGCTAGATAAAAGAGGATTTTCAATCCGATAAATAAAGTAATGCAGCTGTAAGAAGGATATATCGTTATTGCGGGCGAAAAACAGCAGCAATTCTGTAGCTGCAGTAACAAAAAATATAATTGAAGTAATTGAATGGTCAAAAAATATATGTTTTACGTAGGTCAAAGACCGAAATATACGCGTACGAATGTTGGAGCCTTGGCAGAGCAGGGGATTAGTAATATTTATAAAAATTTGATTCTAAACTACTGAATCGGAGCCCGCAGACCAATATAAAACACAGCTATTTCTTCAAAAGCTCAGGGTTAAATTAAATTTTATCGAATCTTGAATAAGCAAAACAAAGTATGTTATAAAAACAAAGTTTACGCAATATTTTAATCTTTTTTGTATATTTAAAAACTTAAAAAAAATTGCATGAAATGGAGTTTACCTGTTTTATATATAAAATTAGGAACCAACTATTTGACATTAACGCTTCTTTTCATTTTTTTCACTTTTGAGTCATCGGCTCAAAATGTTCATAAAGAAATTGAATCGGTTTTGGCCTCGCAAGTATTAAAAAATGCCGAGGAAGCTTTGAAAATGAACCCTGTTACGGTCACAGCCGAAAAAAGTGAGAGATCTGCAGGCGGAGTCCATGATTTTTATTCAGAAGGCGATTACTGGTGGCAAAACCCCGAAGACCCAAACGGTCCCTATATCCAAAGAGATGGAATGTCTAATCCCAACAATTTTGTGGCACATCGTAAGGCAATGATACGTTTTAGCCAAATTGTTGGCTCATTGGCATCTGCATATCTAATAACAAAAGATGAAAAATACGTAAAAGCAGCATTTAGTCATTTAAATGCTTGGTTTGTAAACGAAAAAACACGGATGAATCCAAGCCTACTTTATGCACAAGCTATTAAAGGTAGAGCAACAGGAAGGGGAATTGGCATCATTGATATGATTCAAATGATGGAAGTGGCTCAGGGCATCCAAGTTATGCAAAATGCCAAAAGTATAAGTCGTACAGATTTAATTAAAATTAAAGGTTGGTTCTCAGAATATTTAAAATGGGTTACTACGCATCAATACGGAATAGATGAGCGAGAAGCTAAAAACAATCATGGTACATGCTGGGTAATGCAAGTTGCGGTTTTTGCTAGTTTAACAGAGAACCAAAACTTGATAACGTATTGTAAAAATCGTTTCAAAACGGTTCTATTGCCTAATCAAATGGAAATTGACGGTAGTTTTCCATTAGAACTGAGGCGTACAAAACCCTACGGCTATGCTCTTTTTAATCTCGATGCAATGGCCACCATAGCCCATGTTTTATCAGATAAAAATGAAAACTTGTGGGAATTTTCGTTGCCTGATGGCAGAAGTCTAAAAAATGCGATAAGGTTTATGGTCCCCTATATCAATGATAAGTCAAGTTGGAAATTTCCAAAAGATGTGATGTATTGGGAGGAATGGCCTGTGGCCCAACCTTTCTTGATTTTTGCTTATAATTTTTATTTAGAAAAACCACTTTTTGATCTTTGGAAAAATCTCGAACATTTTCCGCTGCAAGAAGAAGTTATTAGAAATTTACCAGTTAGAAACCCCTTAATTTGGCTTTAACGGTGAATTGTCTTATTGATTTCGTCTGACTATTATTTCTTTTTTATCCGTTATAGGGATATTCTGAATAGACTTTAGTGGGTTTTGTTCGCGGATCTTGGGTTGTTTTCATCCATTTATTGAGTTTTGAACGAAGATTTTTTAATGATTTCGTGTATTTTTTATCATTAATTACATTTTTCAGTTGATCAGGGTCATTGCTCAAATCATATAGTTCTTCGGCCGGTCTTTTGTCAAATGCTCTTTGATAATAATGTTCAAAATTATTTTGATTGTCTAAAATCAAATCTTTGCTTGGAGAAGCGTCAACATCGCCATACCTTCCTACTGAATACCATTTTACGGGATCGCCAGCCGGGTGTAAATCAGGTTCAAAGTTTCGGATATAAAGGAATTTGTCATTCCGAATGGCCCTTATGGGATAGGATTCATTTCCTTTTCGGACGTTTGCATGCCGTTCTCTTTCTAAATAAACTTCCTGACGATGCTCTATTGTTTGGTTTTTAAGAAATGGCAATAAACTTTTTCCGGTCATTTCTTTCGGAATTTCAATATTTGTGATTTCCAAAAAAGTGGGAGCGAGGTCAAGTAAATTAACAAAGGTATTTTGTAATTGGGGATTAGGTTTTATGCCATTTTTCCAAGAAATAATCAAAGGAATATTGGTTCCGGTGTCATAAATATTTGCTTTAGCTCTTGGAAAAGGCATTCCATTGTCGCTAGTAACGATGATAAGCGTGTTGTCGTATTCATTGCTTATTTTTAGCTTTTCAATCACCTCCCCAATCTCTCTGTCAAATCTTTGAACTTCAAAATAGTAATCTGCAAGGTCTGATTTTACTATCGGATGATTGGGTAGCCAAGCTGGTACGTTTATCAAGGAACTGTTTATTCCTGCCTCAACCCCGCTTCCTTCAATGTAGGCACGATGCGGGTCTTGAGAACCAAACCAAAAACAGAAGGGTTGATTTTCGGGTTTTTTTGAAAAGAATTCTTCAAAATTTCGATATAATTTTCCGGCTGGATTATGTTCATAGCCTCCATTTTCAAACTTTCCCGGTCCCCATCCTTTTCGTTCTAAGCCCACATGGTAGCCTTGTTTTTCCAATATTTTGGCATAATTTGGATATTTTGCTGAAAGGGTGCCATACAAATTACCTCCTTCTCCCAGCTGGTGCGGATATCTGCCCGTTAGTATGGCTGCCCTAGAAGGCGTACAGGAAGGAGCTGCACAAAAGGCATTCTGAAACACAATGCCTTCTGAAGCGATTTTATCAATATTGGGAGTTTTAATCACCTTGTCGCCGTACACTCCAGCGTGTTTTGACCAATCGTCCGCAATAAAAACAATTATGTTGGGAGTCTTTTGTGAAAACGATAGATGAGCTAATAGCAAAAAAATGAGTATCTTTTTCAATGTTATAGATAGATTTTAAGGATTGAAGATAATATTTTAACAAGTCTTTTACTTCAGCATTTGAAAAGTAATTTGTAAAATTTCAACAATTGGGTTCATTATTTATGCATACACATTCAGTGCTGAAACAGCGTCTTTTACACCTAACATTAGCATATTCGAAAGGTGATTTTCAATGTTGCTTTCAAAATCAGGAAGAAGGCTCAGGTCAACTCCCCAAAGTTCTTTCTTTCTTAGTACCACCGAAACCACTTCGTTTGCCTTGTGGTTTTCCCAAACAGTCTTAAAATAGCTTGCCGAATCACATTGTATGGGATAGGCCTGACCGTTATATTCCCCGAAATATTTACCATTTTCTTCTTTGGTAACTTTCATAAAAAGCAAATAAGCCGCAAAACACCTAGCAAAATATTGGGGAACGGTATCGAATGTTTTGTAATAATTCACTAGTAAGGGAATGGCCCTCGTTTTCATTTTCATGGTATATTGGAGCGTAATGCTGATCCATTGGTGCTCCAGATAAGGATTTCTGAATCTGTCCATCACCTCTCTTCCATAGCGGTGGGTGGTTTTGAGGTCCAGATTCAAGGGTATAGATGGGCCCAGTTCCGTCAACATCAAAATGGTAATGTATTTCTCCATCATTTCGTCGTTGAGGGCATCTTTTACGTATTTAAAACCGCTCAAATGTGCCATTCCGCAAAGTAAAGTGTGAGGGGCATTAAGAAGTCGGAGTTTCAGCTCACGGTATTTCTCAATATTTTTTGAGATTTTTACACCAGAGTCTGCCTCGCAAAACGAAAGAATATCTTCCAAATCTTCGCCTTCTATGGCCCAAAGTCGGTAAACCTCGGCTTTGATAATTAGTTTGTCTTCATAGCCTAGTTTTTCATAAAGCTTGGTCAATTCTTCGCCTTGAGGTTTTCCGGGAACAATTCTATCTACCAATGAGCTACAAAATTTAACGCTTTGGGTCACCCAAGTCTTAAATCCATCGCCAAGTATATTAGCTTCAATCTGTTTAAATACTATATCTTTTAATATTTTACCGTTGTCAACCAGCAATTCGGTAGGAATCACCACGGTTTCGGTTTTAACAGTTTCAAACCTTTTATACAGCCAAGCAGTAAGTTTTGCAGGGAAAGACTCAGGACAAACACCTAAAACAGGCTCCTCCATATATTGCAGACCAACCTCAGTGGTATTTGAAACAACTATTTGAATATCAGCATTTTCAGCAGTTTTTAACACTTCCTCCCAGTGCGTTTTGGTACTTAGAACCCTGCTTATACTTTCTACAACTACGTCTTCTTCAATAGTTTTTCCGTTTTCAATACCTCTTACACAAATTGTATATAAGTTGTCTTGATTAGTAAATTCAGACACATCAGCACCAGTGGTTTTTACTACCACTACGCTACCGTTGAAAATGCCTTTTTTGTTTGCTTTGTCTATAATATAGTCGCAAAGTCCACGCAAAAGCACGCCTGTACCAAACTGCAAAACTTTCTCTTGCAGCTCTGTTTTTATGGTACGTTTATTATGAAAGGTTTTGTTAAGCATTTTTGGTATTTTTGAAAGTCCAAAAATATCTACTTTTTATCATTTGTTTTAGTTTAAAATAACTTATGTTGCATGAAATTTTGACCATTTACGTAACAAATAGGTTAAGAATGTATTAAAAGACGCCAAAAGTATTTG
>CAMCYZ010000045.1 GCA_945885545.1 Spirosoma fluviale | reverse complement strand
ATAGAATATTTTTAAAAATACGGCAATCCAAGATAAAGATTGCCGTATCTGTATTTTAACTCCAAGTACGATCCCAGCTATCCACCTTGTCCCATTCGGTAGTCGGTGCAAAATAAAGTTCACCTGAAGCCAAGTGTTCTTTAGCTACTTTTTCGTTCATCTCGATGCCCAAGCCAGGAGTATCTGGCACTTTCACAAACCCATCTTTGTAAATAGGCTTGTCGATTCCGGTTACCAAATCTTCCCACCAAGGCACATCAAAACTGTGGTGTTCTAATGCTACGAAGTTTTCTGTAGCAGCGGCACAATGTACGTTGGCCATAAAACATATCGGAGTACCTGCAAAGTGCATCGCCATCGGTATTCCACGCTCTTCGGCGTAGTCTCCAATTTTTTTGGTTTCTATCAATCCGCCAGAACTTGCCAAGTCGGGCTGAATCATGTCCACGGCCTTGTTGTCAATAAGTTTTATAAATTCCTCTTTCAAGTAAATGTCTTCCCCGGTTAATGTTGGGGTATCTATGGCATCAGAAATTTGCTTCCACTGGTCGGTATAGAACCACGGCACCATGTCTTCTAGCCAAGCCAATTGATATTTTTCGAGAGCTTTACCCAGCCTTATGGCCGTATTTACACCAAAATGTCCAAAGTGGTCTGCAGCCAAGGGAATATCATAACCCACCACCTTACGGGTTTCCTCCACAAAGTTGGCCATGATTTCTATGCCTTTGTCAGTTACCTGAATACCTGTAAAAGGATGTTTTGTCTGAGAGTAACCTCGGGCATTTCCTTTTTGAGGCCCTGCATTTCCCCATTGACGGGTATAATCTATATTTTGTCCGCCGATTACAGTTCCTGGGTGATTTTTAAGAATTTCTACACCAAAATCCATTTTCAAGAACGTCAATCCTAGTTTTTTTCTTTCGTTCATTTTCTGTGCAAATGCTACTGGATCAGGCAAGGTGGGTGTGTCGCCATAAACCCTGATATAGTCGCGGTATTTTCCGCCTAACATTTGATAAGCTGGAACACCATAAGCTTTGCCTGCCAAATCCATCAAGGCCATTTCTACCCCACAAACACCCCCAGCAGCACGTCCGTGATTGCCAAATTGCTTTATATCTTTGAAGAGCATTTCGGGAGTGCACGGATTTTTACCTAACAAACGACTTTTTAAAAATAGCCCGTATTTTGCACTCGCTCCATCTCTGATTTCGCCATAGCCAGATATGCCTTGGTTGGTATCGATTCTAATGATAGGGCAAGTCATTGGAGCTTTAGTAATTACCGCGATTCTTACATCTGTTATTTTCAGATCTGATGGGTTGCTCGAACGATTTACTTTTTGGGTTAAAAATTCTATTTCTTTGGCAGGATTGCCATCGAACATCATTCCGAGTGATAGTCCACCGAGGGCAGATTTTCGAAGAAAATCTCGTCTATTATCACCTCCTCTACTCTCATTGGTTTGAGGGATTGGATTAAGGTTTTCTATCTCTTTTGGGCCATCTGGAATTTCACCATTGAACTTAAATCTATCTAAAAAATTCTTTTTCATGTTATTTGTAATTTTGGTTGAATATCTTGTTTATGCTAAGGCTTAAATTATGTATTGACAGTAAACACTATTTTTTTTTCATTCATGTAAATTATTGACTCAGAGTCACTCCGAGGTTTTTTTATTCACTTTGCGTATTTGAGTTTCACAGAGTTTTTGGCTTTGCTCCATCTTTTCTTTGTGAAATGTATTTAAAATTCGACACAGAGGCACTCAGAGGTTTTTTCTTCATTCACTTTGCCTATCTGAGTTTCACAGAGTTTTTCGCTTTACACCATGTTTTATTAAAAACTGAACTTGAAAACTATATTTTCTATATGCCTATGTGTTTAAAAATTCTACACAGTGAGAATCTGTGGTCAAATTACCAATTTCTGTCTTTCATAAATTTGTCTAGCTCGGCTCTTGTCATAGGCAACATTTTCGGATTGTCGTTAATCCATTTTAAGAAATCGTCTTTTATTTCTTTAGTCCAAGCTTGGTCAATTTGGCCAGGAGTATATTTGCCCTCTTTTAGTTTTTGAATTCCGAATTTATCTCTCAGAGCTATAAACTCTGAATTAAGGATGACTTTTTCGGCCAAATGTGCTGGAATAAAGATAACTCCTTCTCTTTTTCCTAAAACTAAATCACCGGGAAAAACCGAAACTCGCCCAATTCTGATTGGACAGTTGATACAAGTCATGATCATTTCTTTTATGTAAGAAGGATCGGCTCCTCTTATGAATCCCACAAAACCGTCAATGTTTTCTAATCCCTCCAAGTCTCTGATAGCACCGTCAAACACAACTCCCGTTTTGGATTTGGCATAGATGGAGTTGCCGAGATTATCTCCAATAAGTGTTCCATCTATAATTTTGCCATAACCGTCAGCCACATAGACATCACCATTTTGTAAAAGGTCTATCGGCCAAGAGTTTGGAGAACCTAGTCGGCCTTCTGCTTTGCCTTTTTCTTTTATGGGGTTGTCCAAATCAGGCCTTGAGGGCATATACTGGGTTGTTACTACCCTTCCAGCAAGAACTTTATCCGGATGTATGATTTGCCAACCACCCTCAAACTGATTGTTATAACCTTCATTTTTCATTGTACCCCATGCTTCCTCAATCGAAATATTGGCCAGACGTTTTACCAAATCATCCGATACCTTGGGGCGACCATCCGGAAAGCGTTCACCTTTCCATTGCGAAGTAAAAATGAGCATTTGGTCTTTGGTCCACTGTATGTTTTGAGCCATAGTCTGACTCGACCAAAATAGTAAGCCGATGATGGCTATTTTGATAGAAATTTTCATATTTTTTGTAAGGTTGAATAAAAAAAGGAGAATATTTTTCTTTCGAAAATAAATATCTCTCAGCAAATCTTAATAAATATAAAACAGAATCTCTTTACTTGGTCGAAAGAGATTCAGTTTTTTTTCGAAAAATATTATTTATCCCACCAAACTTTGGTGTCCAAATCATCGGGTCCTTGTCTGGTAATGGCTTCTTTTACATTTACGCTATTTACCGATATTTCAGAGTTTGGGTAGGTGAGCCTGTTTATAAAGTTTCCTTTGATAATTTTTCCTGGAAATGGGTTAGGAGTTAAAATAGGGAAACCACTCCTTCTAAAATTAGCAAATGCTTCAGGTCCATTTAAGAAGGATGAAACCCAATATTGCGTATTTATTTGTTCCAAAGCCTTGGCTGCATCAAAAGTATTGGCCACAAAATAGGCGTCAATATCTGCTGAAGCTACAGCCGAGTTTGCGTCATAAGTTGCCAATTGTTCCATGTGGGTTCTTACTCCATTTTTGAAATACGTTTCCACAGACCCTGTTGTCCAACCTCTTTGTGCGGCCTCCGCTAACAAAAGTTGCGTTTGAGAGTAAGTTACCAAAAACATCGGAGCAGTAACCTTAACCATTCTGGTTCTGTCAACTTGCGAAAAGTCATAAAAACTAGCCAAAGCAAGATTTCTTACTGGACCAGAGATAGTGCTATTGTCAAAACCAAATGGCATACCAATCTGAACAGCCGGGTCGGTATTGGCTCTTGCTGCAACCATCTCAGGACCAGACTTTGCCCCAACATAGCGAACAGCAATCGACTTCAATCTTGGGTCATTGGTATTCTTGAGGTAATTGGCAAACGGAGCAGCAATATATACGTTGGCGGCCTCAGTTGCGTTTAAGGTATTTCCAATGCCATTAACATAATTGGCGTCATGCTTTACAAATGCGTTGTCAGCATTGGAAGCCATAAGTCCACCACTCACTGCTCTAGCTACCACCTGAGCTGCCTGAGTTGGGTCTATTTTGCTTAACCTCATACCAGCTCTCAACAACAACGAATTTCCAAATTTCTTCCATTTGGCTACATCACCGCCATAAAGAACGTCTGCAGTTTCGACAGTTTTGGCAGCATCTAATGCAGCCGAGGCTTCTGTTAATTCTTTAATGATACCTGCATAAACGGCCTGCTGAGATGCATATTTTGGCGATACGATTTGATCTGAATATCCCTTTCCAGCCTCTGAATAGGGAATATCTCCATAAGAATCTGTAAGAATCATGAAAGCATAAGATTGTAAAATCCTTGCCATATTGTACAAGTTACTTCTGGCAGGCAAATCTTTAGTGATGATCAAAACGTCTTGGGTGTTTCTAACCACGTTTCTGTAATATCTCTGCCAATTTACCTGTGTATTGTCACGACTATCTTGGTTAAAATTTGCTCCAGTCAATACGCCAGAGTTTGGCGAAACCATTTGTTGAACTATCCCTACCTCATAAAATACGGTACCAGCTGGAAAAGACGAGTTAACAGTGGCATTGTTTAAAATAAATACGGGATTTATGGCGGTGGCGGCGGTTTTGTTGATGTTCATTTCATCAAAACCTTTGTCGCATGAGCCAAGGCTGAATGCCACCGTAGCGAAAATCAAGGCCCACTTGTTTTTAAATATATTTCTCATAATAATTTCAATTTTTTGTTTGATTAATCGGTTTGGGTTTAAAATTTAACGTTTAAATTGAAACCTAAGCTTCTAGTAGTAGGCAAACCTGTCGACTCCATACCCACCAAGTTATCCGACGAATATCCGAAAGATTCTGGATCGATATTATCTACCCATTTTTTCAACATCAACACGTTATTTGCCACAAAACTGATTTTAGCACCTTGAATCGGCGTATTTTTCGGGATAAATTTTGAGATATCATATCCAGCAGTTATTTGGCGTAACTTCCAATAGCCACCATTGTAGATTACCGGCTCAATCAAAGCTTGTGACCTAACTACTGACCAATAATCTTGGACATTGGCCTTTACAGCATTTGTTTCGCCGTTTGCATTTACACCTACAGCCGTTATGCCATTGGTTGAGCGACCCTCTATCGTCATTTTATGCAATCCATGACGCACAGCATTAAAGTTTGTTCCAGACAACATGGTATTGCCTAGTTTGAAATCAATCAAGGCAGAAATACTCAAGCCTTTATAAGTGAAACTGTTATTGATACCTCCAACCCATTTTGGCAAGGCCGAACCAAACGAAATAAGATCCGAAGTACGCAACGGAATACCGTTGGCACCTAATACCATTTGTCCTTTAGCATCTCTCCTGAAACCGAAGCCGTAGATTTGACCCATTTCCTGTCCTACTATTTGACGAAGCTCCCCATTGAAAACGTGGGTTCCAACAGTAATCCGCTCACCCTCTTTGTCAGTAGCTAAACTCAACACTTTTGTGATATTGTAAGAACCGTTTAAGTTAACTTCCCACTGAAAATCTTTGGTTTTTACAGGCACTAAAGTCAACAAAGCCTCCACGCCATTATTTCTGCTACTTCCGCTGTTAATTAAAGTAGTTACAAAACCCGAGGCGTCAGAAATCTGGGCTGAAACGATTTGGTCATCCGTTATTTTGCGATAAACTGCCATATCTAATGACACCCTGTTGTTAAGCGTTTTCAACTCCAAACCTATTTCTGACTCAGTGGTACGCATAGGTCTTAGGTTGGCGTTTGGAACGGTTGTGCCTTGAGAACCACCTACAGGCTGTGCTTGTCCAGCTGGATTAGGGAATAGGTTGGCGTTTATACCATAAAACAAGTTATTGGCATAAGGACCAACGTCCGTATCGCTACCTACTTCTGCATAAGCAACTCTAAGTTTTCCAAAATTCAGCCAATTAGGCATATTTTCGAAAGCCTGAGAGAATACAAAACTTCCTGATAATGAAGGATACAAAATACTCCTATTAGCCTTAGAAAGAGTTGAGAACCAATCATTTCTGGCTGTAACATTTAAATATAAAAAGTTTTTATAAGAAAACTCACTCGAACCATAAACTGAGTTCACCGCACGTTCAGATAAACCGTAGATAGGATCTTTTACTCTTCCGTTCATTACTGTATAAAGCCCTCTAACTACAAAATCTTGCACCAATACAGAGTTCAAATCTGAACGACGGTACATTTGGTTACCGCCCACATTAAAGTCCAATCCAAAATCACCAAAAGTGCGATTCCCTGATAACAAAACATCGACATTGGTTTCTCTAAATCTTCGAGATTCTTGCGTATAAGTTCCGTTTACGAAACCAGCCGGTGCAGCAGCTATTGAAGCGTGACCTGTAGGGAAGTTGTTAAAGTCTTGGTCTCTTGACCAATAATCTTGACCAACACGGCCCTGTACGAATAACCAAGGTAAGATGTTATATTTGGCAGAAATATTACCAAAAACTCTATCTCTACGGATGTTTTGAAATTGCTCCGCCAATACCCAATACGGATTGGTACGGTTCTGAAATCTTGAATAAATGTACTCATTACCCGCAGCATTGTATTTCTTTTGATCTAACAAGTCCAAAGGCATTGAGTTGGCCATATTGTAAAGAGAAGTAGGAATAGAGTTGTCTTGATTAGCAATATTAGGCGGGTTTTTGTTATATTCGTTTGAATAGTTAATATTTCCAGCAAAACTCAATTTTTTAGACAAATCATAACTGTAACCTAAATTGATAGTTTTACGGTTGAAACTGTTGTTTGGTACAATACCTTTGCTATCCATATTTGAGAACGAAAGGTTCATACCACCTTTGTCACCACCTGCAGATAAGCTCACAGTATTGGTCAAGTTCTGTCCATTTCTAAAGAATTCCCTGATTCTGCCCTCTTGCGGTACATAAGGCACAGAAACACCGTCAAATAATATCTGAGTCATACCCGGAGCGAATTTCTCTCCGAATGACCACTGCCCAGATGTAGGATTAGGAGCTTGCGGACGCACCCCGTTTTCACCTTGTCCGTATTCATTTTGATAGTCTGTGAAATCCAAAGGAGTTTCATTGGTGTAGTTCATGTTGTAGGTAACACCAATTCCCTTACCATTTCCGCGGCTTTTGGTAGTGATCATAATTACACCGTCTTTGGCTCTTGAACCATAAAGTGCTGCGGCAGTGGCACCTTTCAGTACAGTCATACTTTCTATATCATCAGGATTGATAGACGAAAGTCCGTCACCACCATCTGAGGTATTTCCACTGCCTCGAACTCCAATAGAATTGTCGGCAGAAGCGTTTCCTGGGTTTGTACCAAAGTTAGTGTTGTCTATTGGCACTCCATTAACTACGATAAGCGGGTTATTTTGACCCGAAATAGAGGATTGACCACGAATACGAATTTTAGATGTACCAGCAGGGCCAGTTCCTAATCCCGAGATGTTCACACCGGCAATTTTACCTTGAAGGGTATTCATAAAATTCGGGGAGCGATTCTCAGTAATTGCGGCTGCATTGATGGTAGTGGTAGCATAACCAAGTTTTTTTGCCTCTTTTTTGATACCCAAGGCTGTTACTACAACTTCGTCAAGACTCGAAACGTCCTCATCCAAAGTTACGTCAACTATTGTTTGAGTACCTACTTTTACTTCCTTGGTACTGAAACCAATGTAGCTAAAAACCAATGTGGCACCAGCGTTGGCATTAACGGAATAGCTCCCGTCTGCATTAGTAGAAGTACCCGCATTGATACCTTTTACTTGTACAGAGACTCCCGGAAGTGTGGAGCCGTCTTTACCTGCAGTGACTTTACCAGAAATTTTTTGGGCCATGGCCACAGAAGACATAAACGTCCCCACCGCCAAAAGCAACATAAAATGTAGTGTTTTTTTCATAAAAAAAGATTAATTGATTTGAATAAAGGATAGGTTAAAAAAGTCTCTGCTTTTTAACAAAAGCAAATGTCATCCAAACTTTCATCTTAAACTTCCAAAACTCTTCAACGGTCATATTTATAATAATAAATGTAATTTTTTGTACTATTTTTACACAAAACACCCGGAAATATATAATTAAGTAGTGGATATACATGAATTACTTCTCATTAACAAAAGGTAAATCGGAGGAGATTTCTTCTTGGCCGCACGTATTTGAGTTTTCGAAAATGAAAATTCAATCCGTCAAAGCAGATTCATTTTTGATGGAAGAAAACCAAGGCGTTACATTCATGTATGTACTCGACGGAAAGTACTATTGGACAATAGAAAATCAAACTTTTACGGTATTCCCAAACGACTTGGTGGTAGTTTTTCCTGGGCAACTATTTGGTAGCCTGACTGGAACCTTTGAGGTTGGAACTTTTGTCTCTCTCCGTTTAGATGTAGATTTTCAGGATCAATCAGAACTTAGGTTGGGAGATTGGAGCAACATTACAGAATCGGAGCGGCGATTAATTAGCCAAATAATTTCTCAAAAAGATCAGTCGATTATACCCAATTTCAAACTTTTTGGAGAATTGGCATCTAAGATAGAAAGTGAGATATTTGCAAACGAGGTTGGATATAAAACCAAAATCAACAACCTCTTGGATGATATTTGGATTTGCACGGCCAGACAAATGAGTAAAAATGAAAACCAAGGCAGGATATTTCCCCAAACTTTTCACCGACTAGACCAAATGCTCAGAGAAAACCTATCACATCCTTGGACGGTTGAAGAAATGGCGGCTACTATCGGCTTAGGCACCACTACCTTTACCGAAAAAGTAAAAGCATTCTCAGGTTTTCCACCGCTTAATTATCTCATAAATTTACGAATTTCCGAAGCCATAAGATTATTAAAAAACTCTGATAGAAGCCTTACGGATATTGCTTTGGATACCGGATTTTATTCTTCACAGCATTTTTCTACAACTTTTAAAAAACTTACAGGATATACGCCTGGGCATTTTAGGAAAAATAATTAAATAAAAAAGAATGGACTGCATCATCACGATTGATATAAATACATCTGCTGTAAAAATAGCCGCCTACGATTTGGCTGGTAGACTAATGGCGTTTAGAAAAGGCTCATTTTCAATACTCTATCCACAAGCAGACCATAGCGAACAAGATCCAGAACAAGTATTTATAACCGTTTTGTTTGTTTTAAAAGACCTTGTGAGAGAACAGATACTACCCTCCAACCATAATATAATCTCCATCGTTTTTAGTGCCTCTATGCACAGTGTTTTACCAATCGATAGCAGAGGAAATCCGCTGGGTAATGCCATAATTTGGGCCGATAACAGAGCCAAAAACGAAGCCGATTTTATAAAAAAATCCGCAAACGCAAACAGTATTTATGAGAACACAGGAACCCCTATCCATGCCATGTCGCCATTAGCCAAAATAGCATGGATAAAAAATATACAACCTGAGCGATTTAGAAAGACGAGTAAGTTTATTTCCATAAAAGAATATATTATCTATCAATTTACTAATCAGTATGTTATAGATTACAGCATGGCTTCTGCAACGGGCCTTTTCAACATAAAAGAAAAAAGATGGGAGCAAGATTCATTGGATATTTCTGAATTAAAAACAACGCAGTTTTCAGACTATGTCTCAGTTTTCAACGCAGACCTAAAACTTAAACCTGGACTGGCCAAATCGCTGCAATTGCCCAAAAACACCAAAATAATTATAGGAAGTACGGATGGTTGCCTGGCAACATTGGGTTCTGGGGTATTTGGAGAAGGGCAAGCCACCATATCCATAAGTCATACGGGTGCAGTGCGAGTAGCCGGCAAAAAAGTCATAAAAGATAAGGAAAACAGGTTTTTCAACTATATACTTGATGAAGAAACCTATATCTCGGGCGGGCCAACCAACAATGCAGGCGTGGTTTTAGAGTGGTTTGCAAGTAGCTTCAGAAATCACCCCAGTATTGTGGATTTTGAAGATGCCGTTGAAGATTTGTTTAAGGAGGCCACTTTAGTAAAATCTGGTTCTAACGGACTACTGTTTTTACCATATTTATTGGGAGAAAGAGCACCAATATGGAACTCCAATGCACGAGGAAGTTATTTTGGAATAAACATCAAACATCAACCCAAGCATTTTTTGCGTGCCACCATAGAGGGTATTATTTTTGAGATTTATAGTATTGGAAAGATTTTAGAAATGTACAGAAAAATAGACAAACTATATTTAACCGGAAAATATGCTTCCTTACCCATTTGTGCAGGAATTATTGCCGATGTATTTGGAAAGCAAGTAATCGTATCAGACGAGGCCGAAAACGTAAACAAAGGAGCGGCCTTACTTGGAATGATAGACGCCGGAGTGTTCAAAAACCTAGAAGAGGCCGCTAAAAGTATCACCGTAAAAAATGTATATGAGCCAGTAGCCGAAAACAACGATACCTATCAAAAACTGTTTGACATATTTCAACGGCTTACCAACAAACTGTCGGAAGAATTCGAAATGATTGAGAAGTTACAATAAGGGCATTGTTTTCATCCTAACAAGCCCTGTTTTGTTTTTTACTTCCCATACAATTCTTGCCCTACTTTTTCATATTTATCACCTGATTTCCATTTTGGAGCTGTTGCTTTATTGGCTATCAATCTGGCCGAATAAATATATACTTTGCAGAATTTGGTCAAATAACCCATGCTAACATTTTCAGGATTATCCGCAGCTTGGTGATAATATTTACCGATCTCAGCATCAAAAGCCGTTAAGCCTGGAGACATGTTAGGAGCAGGAATACCCTTAACAGCCAAGCTCACATTGTCTGAACGGTCAAACAGATTTTGCTCAGGAACAGGATCGTTGATGGCTTCAATACCAAAAGCTTTACTTGCAGTCACTATTTCACCTTCTGCATCTGTACGATTAAGTCCTATGATAGTAACTTTTGTGGAATCGTTGTAACCCGCTCCGTCGCTGTTTAAGTTAAAAACACACTGTTTCAAAGGCACCAAAGGATTCTCGGCATAATATCTTGAGCCCAACATCCCGAGCTCTTCGCCTGTATAACCAATTAAAAGTATCGAGCGTTTTGGCTTTTGAGCTGAAAATGCCTTGGCAGCCGTCAAAAGAGCAGTAGTTCCTATTGCGTTGTCGCGAGTTCCATTAAATATCGTATCTGATTCAGTGACTTTTCCATAATTTTTACCCGCACCGATGTGATCAAAATGTGCCGAAAGTACCACATATTCGTTCTTTAGTTTTGGATCCGTACCCTCAATGACACCCACTACATTGTATGCAGGAGCAGGCTTTTTCACAACTTCTCCAACATTTAAACTAAGTGAAGGAAGCATTTCTTTTGAAAACTGTTTGATATAACTACTGTTTATCCACAAGTGGGGTATGTCTGCATTAAACACCGATGCAGCCATTAATCTCTCCCCACCAAAATTTCTTACAATAGAAGCAAAGGGGAAATTAAGGTTATATACTTGTACCAAGGCTAAAGCACCATTTTCTGCGGCAAACTTGGCTTTTTGGGTAGAGCCCGTCATGTTCTCAAAAGGTTTGTCGTTATTTGGAATACCAAACTGACATACCACTATTTTACCTTTAACATCCACATCCTTGTAATCGTTTTGACTTTCATCTATCCAACCGTATCCCACAAAAACCACTGGGATATTCTGTAGTTTGGCCGCCTTCCCGCTCAACATCATGAAATCTTTCCCAAGCTTCAAAGTATCCCTTCCAGCATATATTTCCCCCGTTTTTGATCCTTTAGAAAACTCCAAAGGTACTTTTTGTAAATAATCAGTTTGACCAGAGACAGTTTTTACCCCCGAAAGCCTAAATTGTTCGGCAATATACCGAGCAGCTACATTGTTAGTGATCTCCCCAGTTCTTCTGCCAAGCATTTCGTCAGAGGCCAAAAAACGCAAATGGGCCTCCACTTCAGCTTGTGATAATTTATACTCAGGAAGTTTAGAAATCTTTTGAGAAAATGCAGCAAATACCGCAGAAAAAATGAAGATGAAGGTAAGGTTATTACGAAGCATAAGGTTTTTCTTTCAAATATACAGACGAAAAACTTAATGAAAAACTATTCTACCTTTTGTCAAATTTAAAACTACGAAAGCTGAGCCAAGTTTGATGGCGTAAGGCAGACCAATAATATTTCAAAATATTTCTAAAAAGTAAAATTTGTAGGCTCGCTTTGGGAATAAAAAACAAAAAACACCCTAAAATGCCTAGAATGGATTTGAAAACCAAGGTATTGATTACTAACAATACATGACTAGGTATTTTTTGTAAAGCTGAAAAATTGTTTTGAATATATACATGATGAGAAATTATAACTTCAGACTTGGTCAAAGCCGCAGTTTCAATATTTATTCTACTAGCTCCACCATGTTCGTGCACGATATTTACACCGCAAAGCATACGTAACTCACCGCCCGCTTGTTTTACCTTTATTGAAAACTCCACATCTTCAAAATACATCCAATAGTCTGTATTCCAGCCTCCTACCCTATCAAACCAAGCCCTAGAAATCATGACAACCGAGCCCGAAATCCAATCGGGCGAAATGGCGTCAACAGTGCAGGTGAGGCAATTGTTCTCTTTAAATTTGTTTGGAAAAAGCAACACATACAGGCTTCTTTGTGGACCAAATAATGAAAATATGCTCGGCGTGATTTTCCTGAATGCCGATGGTTTATCGGATTGCTTACAACTTAAAATGCCGATTTTAGAATCGGAAATATACTCAAAAAGCATTTTCTCCAACGAAGCCTTTGGGGCTAAGGTATCGGGGTTCAAAAAAAGAAGGATATCACCAGTGGCTAACTTTGCACCACAATTGCATCCATGAGCGAAACCCCAATTCCCTTCATTTTCAACAAATAATACTTTTGAAAAAAGAGAAATAAACTCAGCAAGTCGTCCATCGTTGGAGCAGTTATCGACTACAATTATCTGAAGATTGATATTTTCAAAATCGTAAGAAGAAAGCAATTCTAAGTTTTTTTGGAGAATACCCCAGCTCTTGTAGTTTACGATTATGATAGAAAGTGAAGGCATTTCTGGAGATTGAGAATCAAAATTATAAAATTAAATTGGAATCGGGGATGCCTTTATTGTAAAAGCCCAGTATTTTTGATCTTTTAGAAATCTTGATTCCATGTTCGGACAAAAAAATACTTTAAAGCTTTGAGCGTTTGCATTAAAAATTAGAAAAATGAAAAGTTCATAACTAAGATTTTAGACACACGGAGGAATGATTATTTCTTGGAATCTTTGTGCCTTATCGGTAAATAATAAACACATGAAAATTAGCGGTTTTACTTTTTTAAAGAATGCACATAAACTGTACTATCCCATAGTAGAGTCAATAAATTCCATTCTCGAAATAGTCGATGAGTTTGTGGTGGCACTTGGAGAAGGAGACGAAAATGATATTTCGGTTGAAATCTTAAAGTGCATAAACTCGCCAAAAATAAAAATAATTCATACCAAATGGGACTTACGAAAATACCCAGGAGGAACGGAATACGCTCACCAAACCGATTTGGCAAAACAAGCTTGTAAGGGTGATTGGCTTTTTTATTTACAAGGCGACGAAGTGGTGCATGAGGATGACTTAATAAGCATCCATTCAGCGTGTCAGAAATATTATACAGACCAAAGAATCGAAGGCTTTGTTTTTAATTATTTGCATTTTTGGGGCGACTATGAACATTATTTTTCAGACCATTGTTGGTACAAAAAAGAAATAAGAATCATACGGAATTTGCCTGATATACACGCTTGGAAAGATGCCCAGTCTTTTAGATTTATTCCCGACTTTGCAGGAAATGATTATAACAGAAAGAAAAATACCCGAAAACTAAACTGTGTAGCACTTGATGCAAAAATTTTCCATTACGGCTGGGTGAGGCCGCCGGAGGTAATGAAAAATAAGAACGATACGGTTATGAAAAATTATAGCCATACTTTTGGGGAAGACTTTGCAGAGTATTTTGATTATGGTCGAATGGATTATTGTAAAGTTTTTCAAAAAATGCATCCAAAAGTCATGTCGAAGCGTATTGAAGACCTCAACTGGAAAGACAAACTTAGATACGACGGGCCCGTAGCCATTAATCGCTCAAAAATGAAACATGAGAGACCAAAGTATAGAATTCTCGCTTGGGTAGAAGAAAACCTATTGGGTGGTTATGTGATTGGCGGTTTTAAAAACTATCGTTTACTCAAATAATAATTACTTGACTGCTCTCAGAACCGCTTTTCTGAGATATGGTGGTTCAACAACATTGCTGCTTCCGTAATGAAAAATCATGTATTTGTCAGAGAAGTGATTCTTAAAACCCTTAGTTTTTAGTAATTCGTCCAGCTCTTGAGCATCCGTTTGTCTATGATAAGTACAAACCGCTATTCTTAGATCCTTTTGCCTGTTTATCAAGTCATTGGCACCATTTATTACTTGGGCCTCCGCACCCTCTACGTCGGCTTTTATAAAATTCACCGGTTGCTTCTCACCAAAAAAAGTATCTAGTTTTATGCATTGCTCATTGTCCACATCAGACACATATTTCTGAACGATTGTAACCTTATCTTTCCAAGGTTCGAAAGTAGCCTCCAAGGCCTTTATCCAATCTTTTTCGACTTCAAAAAGAAAAACTTGTCTGGCTTTTTCAATCACACTCAAAGAGAAATTACCTTCGGCGGCTCCCACATCTACAATAACATCCCCTTCATTCACATCAAAATCAGCGGTTAAATAACAATGCGGCGAATTTGGATCCTGCTCCAGCAACAAACTGTTGAAATAAGTCTGAGCTTTTTTTATCTGATACCCATTTTTGTAATACAGTTTTTTCCCTTCCCAAAAAGTAAAAAGAAGACCTTTATCCTCATCTTTCTCAATTCTAATACCCGCTGCTTTGTATTTTTCAGGAAAATCATACGGAAAAATATGCAGGGGACTCTTCTTCAAAAAAACTAAAACTGCTTCCTCTTCAATATTCAAATCCCTACTTTCGAGGTTTTTGATAATCTGATTTTTCAGTATTCCTAAACGGATTGATCTGGGAATAAGCTTTTTGTAAATTGGAATTTTCACATGTTTATAATTTACCGCAAAGTCTCAAAGACGCTAAGAAACAATTATTTCTCTGTGTGCCTAAAAACTCAGTCATGAACGTTTCATTTGAAGAATCTAAATATTGAACATAATTCATTGCCAAATTAAGCTAAATAACCGCAAATCAAAAATTTAAGCTTCTCCAAGTTAGCATATTCACGATTTTGATCAATTTGAAAGTAATAAAATCAAAATTCAACTACTTTAACCTAAAAAAATACCTCTTATGTTGTCAAAAAAATAAAATGAATTGTATTCATATCCTTGGGAATAAGCCCCTCGAACACGTGAAAAAACAGCAAAAAGTGAGAATATAATGTATTTTTCTGATGAAAAAAAGTTATACTACTTAGGACTTAAACTTAGAAAAATCACATTTTGACTTTTCTAAAAATCAAAAAAAATACAATTATATTTTAGAAGCATTTTAAATAAGCATATTTCTGATAAATCAGGCAACATAGCAAGATGGTCATTCGTATAAGAGATTAAAAACAGATTAAAATTTATATGACGAGATACGAATTTTTAAAATCAGCGGGCTTCACAGGTGCATCATTGATGGCTTTACTTTCCTGTGTAAAAACCGATGACAGCTATGTAGAAGCCTTGGTGCAAAATCCGGATGGTACAACAAGCACTGGAAGTTCAGGTGCAACTGGAACTACCGGCACTACTGGAAATGGGGCTGTCACCACTGCTGACAAATCATTTTTTATCAGTAATGAAGCATTAAATAAACTTACAGCAAAGGTTAAAATTGACCTTCCATCTGCTACCTATTCAAAGTTAAAAACCGTAGGAGGCTATGTGATAGTCAGTAATACCTATGTGGTGGCACTATCCAAAACAGGAAAGTTTATTGCAGCTAAAGTCACTTGCTCCCATGAGCCAAAGAAAAGAATAGTCTATTCTAATGAAGAATGGTACTGTACCGAGCATGGTGCAAGGTTTTCACTTGCGGGCAAAGGACTAAACTCCAATGGCCGGAAAGGACTCACCATTTACAACACTGCCACCGATGGCAACACACTCATAATCTATTAAAAATCAAACATTAATGCCTTTAGACACAAAGAGAAATGATTATTTCTTTGCGTCTTTGTGCCTTATCGGTAAATTATAAACATATGAAAGTATTAGCTTTAAAAGTCTTATTGGCATTCATAATCAGTGGTGTTCTTTGGGGAGAAAACCTAGAAACGGCTCAAGCAGATGCCAAGCAAAATCACAAACTTGTTTTGCTCTATTTTTCGGGCTCAGATTGGTGCGGGCCATGTATAAAACTAAAGCAGGAAGTACTCGAAACTGCAGAATTTCAGGACTTTGCGAAAGACCATTTGAATTTGGTAAGGGCGGATTTCCCAAGAATGAAGAAAAACCAGCTTTCGAAAGAGCAAACTGCTTACAATGAGAAATTGGCCGAAAAGTACAATCCAAAAGGTAAATTTCCACTAACAGTTCTGATAAATCCTGAAGGCAAAATAATGTCCGAATGGGATGGTTACCCAAAAGACCTCAATACTCAATCAATTAAAAAACAAATACTTACGCACTTTTGAACGAAGCACTTTTTTCTCGAACTCTCAGACTAATGGGTAATAGATTTGTGATTACAGTGTTAGCGTATAATAGCCATACGGGCGAATCGCTGATAGACGAAGCCGTAAGTGAAATACAAAGAATCGAAAGCTTGCTGACAACTTTTTCAGAAAATAGTCAGACCAACAAAATCAACGAAAATGCTGGTATAAAAGCCGTAAAGGTAGATTTGGAGGTATTTGAACTAATAGAGCGAGCACAAAGGATTTCCAGAATAACGGATGGGGCTTTTGACCTAAGTTATGGTTCCTTGGATAAACAGTTTTGGAATTTTGACAAAACAATGACCGAACTTCCTGACCAAGAAAGTGCTAAAGAGAAAGTGCGATTAATCAATTTTGGAAATATAATTCTCGATAAAAATCAAAATACTGTTTTTTTGAAAGAAAAAGGAATGCGGATAGGTTTTGGAGGAATTGGCAAAGGTTATGCTGCTGACAAAGCGGCCAATTTGCTTAAAAATAGAGGAGTGAAAAGCGGAATTGTGAATGCCAGCGGTGACCTCATAACCTGGGGAAGTCAACCCAATGGTGAACCTTGGACCATTTCTCTGGCTCATCCTGACCTGCCCACAAAAGCATTCTCAAGTCTTAATATCAGCAATTTAGCCGTGGCCACTTCAGGGAACTACGAAAAATTTGTGGTCATTGATGGCAAAAGATACTCTCACACCATCAATCCAAAAACTGGCTATCCTGTGACTGGAATAAAGAGCGTTAGTATCATTTGCCCTATAGCCGAACTTGCCGATGCGTTGGCCACTCCGGTTACTATTATGGGCGTAGAGGCGGGTTTAGACCTCATAAATCAATTGCAAAGTGTAGAATGTGTTATAATAGATGACAACAATTATGTTTACAAATCAGACAATATTAAAATCGACTAAAATGCAAAAAGTACTTTCAATACTGAGTTTGGGCTTGTTATTTGGCTCATGCGTGAGCGTAAAAGAATACCAAAAAAGCAGAATAAATGACTCAGAGATGGAACTAGCGAATAGAAAAGTGGAAAAATTCGAAACCAATTTTTATCTCTATCGCGAAGGTGCCGCAGGTGCAAACGGCGGTAAGAGCGGTGGTGGATGCGGTTGTAATTAAATAACCATTACTCGCATTTTAACCCCTATCAAACAATCAATAATTAGATGAAACATTCATGTCTAAGACTTTAGACATACAGAGAAATGATTATTCCTTAGCGTCTTTCCGCCTTAGCGGTAAATTATAAACATATGAAAAAAGTAATCATAAGCATAGGCATTTATTGTGGTGCATTATTAAGTATCAATGCCCAAACCAAAACCTCAGAGCTAAAACTTGCCGAAGCAAAAAAAGAAAAAACGGGTCTGAAAAGCTTGAAAATCGACGAGGTGAATTTGGTAAGTTCCTATTACACCCAAACTGGCAACAATTCAGCCATTACGGGTGGCATAGGTACAGAAAAACTTTGGGATGCCGCCAATTCGTTAGATCTCAAATTGTCATTTATTGATAAAAAACAAAGAATTCATTCTGTGGTTTTAGATGCTGCCATGGACTACTATTCTTCGGCATCGTCAGATATGATAGATTCACGTTCTTTGTCATCGGCCTCTATGACTGACCTCCATTTTTATCCTTCAGCCTCATGGAGCCGAAAAGATGAGAGCAAGCATAGCAATTTTGGTATAAGTGCAGCTTACTCTACCGAATGGGATTATGAATCCTACGGTGGAAATATTAGCTACAGCAAAAGTTCGAAAGACAATAACACTGAGCTAAGCCTTAAAGCAGGTGTCTTTTTTGACAAATGGATGGTAATTTTGCCTAATGAACTACGTCCCGTTGGCTATCCTTCGGGAAGCGATGACGATCAAGATGGAATAGCTTTTAAAAACAGAAATTCCTACAATGCATCTATTGGAGTTTCAAGGGTGGTTTCTAAGAGATTACAAATGATGGTCACCGTAGAACCCGCTTTTCAAGAAGGACTACTAAGTACGCCTTTCCATAGGGTATATTTTACGGACAATACCCTGAAAGTAGAGAAATTACCTGGCCAAAGGGCAAAATTACCGATGAGCGTAAGAGCCAACTATTTTATGGGTGACAGAGTGATTTTCAGAACTTTCTATCGCTACTATATGGACTCATGGGGCATGACCGCCCACACCGTAAGTGCCGAAACTTCGGTTAAAATAAACTCTTTTTTATCGTTTACTCCTCATTATAGGTTCAACAGTCAAACAGCCGTAAAGTATTTTGCCGCCTACCAAAAACATTCTTTATCAGAAGGATTTTATACGAGCGACTACGACATTTCAGGATTCAACAGTGCGTTTTGGGGTGCAGGCTTACGCTTAGCCCCTCCAGGAGGAATTATGGGCAACCGTTGGTGGAATTCGGTGGAAATTCGATATGGACACTACAACAGAACAAACGGCATGGTTTCGCATATCATTTCTTTGAGCACTAAGATTAAGTAATTGGGTTATTGGAACAGTGCGTTTGGATTGCCAATTTTAGTTTTAATATCTTGAAACAAAATTCAAGTGTTTTCGGGTCCGACTGCCGTTTGAACATTATGGCTTAATGACTAATTCTCCAATAACCAAACATCTATCCCCCAATTTGTCGTTTATCTATAATTTCTCGAAACGTCTTTTTGTAAGTATCTGAGATAGGAATTGTAGATTTATTGATTACCAATCTGTCTTTTTCTATCTCCTCAATGGCCGAAAAAGCTATAATGAAGCTATTGTGCACCCGCACAAATCTATCACTCGGCAGCGAAGCCTCAAGCGACTTCATGGTCTGAAGCGAAATTATTTTCTTTTGCGGCGTGTAAATACACACATAATCTTTGAGTCCTTCTATATAAAGGATGTCTGAAAGGTTTATTTTTACGAGTTTTGTGCCGTCTTTTACAAAAATATAATCCTGATTTGGAGCAGACTGCACTTCTTGTATAATGGTGGAAATGGGCTGTGAAACATTGCCGTCCAATCTTGCAATTCCTTTTTCTACAGCCTTTAGAAACCGCTCAAAACTGATGGGTTTTAGTAAATAATCATACACTTCAAGTTCGTAACCTTCCAAAGCATATTCAGAATAGGCAGTGGTCAGAAAAATCAAGGGCTTGGTTTTAAGTAACTTCAGCAAGGTTATACCCGTTACCTCGGGCATCTGAATATCCGAAAAAAGTACATCTACAGGATTTTCTCTCAGATATTCTAAGGCATCCAATGCATTTGAAAAGGATTGCCTAAGCTCTAGCCGCGGCACTTTAGAGATATAAGCCGACAGGAGATTGCGTGCAAGAGGCTCATCCTCAACAATAATACAACTATATGGGGTCATTTCTAAAGGTCTATTTTCAACGAAACTTCATAGGTGTCGTCAGTTTCGGTTTGCTGCATTATGTACTTGTCCGGATAACTCAGTTCCAACCTACGCTTCACATTTTGAAGGCCAATACCTGACTTTTCGAGAATAGAATCTTTAGGCAATTTACTGTTTTTGACTTTATAAACAATACTTTTGGAAAGTATTTCAACAGATAACTGCACATAAGAACCTTTAAAGTTATTGCTTACACCATGTTTGAAGGCGTTTTCTAAAAACGTTATCAGTATCAAGGGTACAATCTGAACGCTTTTAGGGTTACCAATTACCTCAAAATCTACAGGCACCTGATTGTCAAGCCGGAGCTTTTCCAAACTTATATAGTTCTCCATATAAGCAAGCTCCTTTTCTAAAGAAACCAGTGGATGGTTAGACTCATAAAGCATGTAACGCATCATTTGCGAGAGCTTTTCTATAACTTCAGTGGTATTTGGAGAATTTACCGTTGCCAAATAATATAGATTATTCAACGTATTAAACAGGAAGTGAGGATTAATCTGGGCTTTTAAAAATCTTAATTCAGACACAAGCTTTTCATTTTCAATCTCTTTCTTTTTCGACTCCAGGGCAAACCAATCCTCCACAAACTTGAGCATACCCACAAAAATGCTTATGAAAAGAGTCACGGCAGTATGTTGAAAAATAAATTTCCCAGTATTCATAAAACCCTTACCTTGCTCTATGAACTCCGAATACAAGAACCTTTTGAACGAAATATGCAAAAAAACAATGATGACAAAAGGAACAAAAAACTCCAGCAAATACCTCCAAATGTTTTTATGTTTCAGAAATCTCGGTAACCAAATGAAGTAATTGAGGTAACTAACCGCACCCATGAAAAGTACGTGCGTTAAAGCATCTACAAGTGCTCGGCCAATATTAATGTCGTCTTTGTACCTAAAAAAAGTAATCTGGTAAAAGAAAAAAGAGAAATACAAACACCAAAAAGACAGGTGCATTATAAGTACTCTTTTATTAGAAAATATGGTTTTTGTCTGCATTTACACTTTTAATTACTTTCAATATTACGTCGTTTTTTATTCTACAGTGACAAAAAAGGTTTCTTTTTATACGCTTTACCCATTTTTTCCCATGAATGGGTCTATTGCCTCGAAGAATGCCGTTTTGGCCATCAAAAAGCCAAAAAGTGGGAAAACATACAAGAATGTCGAATTAATACACCTTTTTGTCTATTACACAAAAATGAAACTAAACTTCCTCCTTTATTTTGTGTCATTGAATTCACAGAAAGACAAAAATCATTTAACAAAACAAAAAAATGAAAAAGATTTTTTTAACGATTTTAATTGCCATTGGTTTTAAAGCAACCTTTGCACAATGGGGTCCTCCTGGTGGCGGCGGTGGAATGGGCCGTGGGGGCGAAAACGGAAGGCCCACGGGCAATACTCAAAAACCAGCTACTTTAGATTTGGAAGCCAATGTACCAAAAGGAAATTCAAAAATTTCTGGTAATGTAGTAGACGATGCCGTGACTACAGCCGTAGAATTTGCTAATATAGCATTAATAAACATCGAAACCAAAAAACCTGTGGACGGTACAATGGCCGATGAAAAAGGATTTTTCTCTATGAAAAGAGTTGCAGCCGGCACATACAATATACAAGTATCTTTCATAGGTTTTGACACTAAAATTATCGAAAAAGTAGTAGTTGAAAAAGGCAAAGACGTTGAATTGGGTGTGATAAAATTAAAACAAAGCACCAAACAACTAGATGAACTGGTGGTTAGCGGACAAGCTGCCATGATAGAGGAAAAAGTGGACAGATTGGTATATAACGCAGAAAAAGACCTATCAGCCAAAGGCGGTGACGCATCGGACATTCTTAAAAATGTACCCATGTTGAGCGTTGACTTGGAAGGTAATGTGTCGTTAAGAGGAAGCGAAAACATCAGAGTATTGATCAATAACAAACCCTCCACAATAGTAGCTAGCAGCATAGCGGATGCTCTAAAAATGATTCCTGCTGACATTATCAAAAGTGTGGAAGTAATAACTTCGCCATCGGCCAAATACGACGCTGAAGGTTCTGCGGGTATTATCAACATTAT
>CAMCYZ010000044.1 GCA_945885545.1 Spirosoma fluviale | reverse complement strand
CTACTGATGGTGTGCATTTTATATTAAGAATAGCCAAAGCTGCAACTGCGGCAAAGACAAATAAACTAATTTTTATAACCTTTGAATTCATGTAGTTGATATAATGATTACAATATTAATAATTTTTTTTAGTAATTAGACTTTCGTTAATTTTTATATTTAGTAATGAAATTGTGCAATCTGTTTTAAAGTAACTTCTATTTTTGTATTATTCTAATATTTAGACAGTTTGGGTTGGAGTCGTCAATATGTTTCTGAAACTACTGAAATGGCTTATATTTTCAAATAATTGCTTATATTTTAGGTAGATGAAATCGTGATGTAATCTTATTTTATGTATAATTGCTTTGTATTATTTTGATATCTCTAAATTTTAATTGTATTTTTCTAATTATTTTCAAGGAGTTTAAATGAATATTAATTGACCTTGATTATATTGCATTTCAAAGTTTTTTTATGTAGAATTTTATATTATGACGGATAAAAATATCATTGTAAATGCTGGGGGTTTTGTGTTTAGTTTTACCGAAAACGAAATAGCGGCTATAGATGTACTTAGCAATAAACCTGATGATTTTTGCCTTTTGCATAATCAGAAAACTATTTCTGGTGAGATAATTTCTTCGAAAGACAAAGCTCTTAAAGTAGAGATTGATGGCGAGCGTTTTCAGGTACAGATTAAAAGTCAATTAGATCAGATCTTGGACAATATGGGTTTAAACAATCCAAAAGTTTCCAAAATCAAATCTCTAAAAGCACCTATGCCGGGTTTGGTTATTGAGATTAATGTAGAAGAAGGCCAAACAGTGTCGGAAAATGACAAAATTCTGATTTTGGAAGCCATGAAAATGGAGAATGTTATTAAAATTCCACACGAGGCAGTGGTGAAAAAGATAAATATTGTGAAAGGACAAGCCGTAGATAAGGGTCAGGTTTTAATAGAGTTAGAATAAAATGAGTTATATTTTCTCAGAATTTGAAGCAGCCGACCATTCAGAATGGTTGAAATTGGTGGAGAAAGAATTAAAGACTCCCTTGGTTTCCTATGAGATTATAGAAGGAGTTTTTGCAAATCCTTTTGTTGGTAATTTGGCATCGAGTCTAGGTTCTTCTATTTCAAAATCAAAAGTTGGTTGGGCCATTTATCAGCATGTAGAAGGTGATTCTAGTCTTGAAATCAATAGGAATATATTGGAAGCCCTTGAAGGTGGAGCTTCTGGTATCAGTCTTTTTATCAAAGACGAAGAATTTGATTTTGAGGTGGTTTTCAAGGATGTCATTCTTTCTTTTATAGAAGTAAGATTCTATTTTTCTGATGAGTTTTTTAGTTCTTCATTATTTTTTCAAAACTTAGAAGGCTTTGTTGAAGGTAAAGATGCCCATTTTGTTTTTGGGGGATTAACGAAAGCGGAACTGCAAATGGCAACGAATTGGGGGAAAATTGATGTGAGTTGTAAATCAGAGGGAACGTTTGCCGTCAATTTATCGGAGGCTTTACGAGAAGCGGAGGCACTTGCTTTTTCCGAAGGATTTGAGGTTGTAATTTCTTTGCCCTGCCAAGAAAATTTTTATCTGAATATTGCTCAACACAAAGCATTGAAAATAATTTGGTCTAAAATAGCTGAGGCCTATAATTCTCCACAAAAACAAATTTCTGTGATCTCAAAGGTGAATTTTAGTCATATAGAGCCAAATTCTCAAGTTATAGCCACTACCCAGCAAACTGCTTCATCCGTTTTTGGTGGTTCAGATGCTATTTTGATGCAAAACATCCCATTCGATGTAGAAAAATATCCTGAAAATTTTTCTGCCAGAATCACCCGAAATATTCAAAATATACTTTGGAACGAAAGTTTTCTCTACCGAGTAAATGACCCTGTGAAGGGCAGTTGTTTTATAGATGACCTTTGCCAGAAAATGATAAATGAAGTTTGGACCTTATTCATAAAAGATAAATGAAGAAAATATTAGTGGCCAACAGAGGCGAAATAGCATTGAGAATTATGCAAACTATCAAAAAGATGGGCATAAAAACAGTGGCAGTGTATTCGGAGCCTGATGTGCAAGCATTACACGTGAGATTTGCCGAAGAGGCGGTTTGTTTGGGCGAGGCTGCATCGAGCAAGTCGTATCTGGATATGGACAAAATCATTAAGTTTGCCCTTGAACTCGGTGTGGATGGAATTCACCCAGGTTATGGTTTTTTGAGCGAAAATGCGATTTTTGCGGAGAAAGTTACCAAGGCGGGCATTACTTTCATAGGTCCAGAACCTGACTCAATCACTCTGATGGGCTCTAAGTTGGCAGCCAAGGATTGTGTAAAAAAATATGACATTCCGATGGTGCCTGGAACCGACACAGCCATTACAGACATACCAGAAGCACAAAGAATTGCGGCCGAAATAGGATTTCCTATACTCATAAAAGCCTCTGCTGGCGGAGGTGGAAAAGGCATGAGAGTAGTAGAAAAAGCCGAAGATTTTGTAGAACAAATGGATAGAGCAATTTCAGAGGCCAAGTCTGCTTTTGGAGATGGCTCGGTGTTTATTGAAAAATATGTAGGTTCGCCTAGGCACATTGAAGTACAGGTTTTGGGTGATAAACACGGGAATATTGTGCATCTTTTTGAGCGTGAATGTAGCATTCAGCGTCGCCATCAGAAAGTGGTTGAAGAAGCTCCTTCTGGAGTTTTGACTCCAGAAATCAGGCAAAAAATGGGTGATGCCGCTGTGAAAGTGGCCAAATCTTGTAACTATGTGGGAGCTGGCACCGTAGAATTTCTTTTAGACGAAAATCTGAATTTCTATTTCTTAGAAATGAATACGCGACTTCAAGTGGAACATCCTGTAACAGAATATATTACAGGTGTGGATTTGGTTGAAGAACAGATAAAAATAGCTCGTGGCGAAAAACTTTCATTTAGGCAGGAAGACTTAAAAATTAAGGGGCATTCGGTGGAATTGCGTGTATATGCCGAAGATCCTTTAAATGATTTTCTTCCTTCTATCGGTCAAATTACAAAATATGAAAGACCCGAAGGGGAGGGTATTAGGCTAGATGATGCTTATGAGGAAGGTATGGAAATTCCGATTTATTATGATCCCATGATTGCGAAATTGGTTACCTATGGAAAAGACCGCACGGAGGCCATTCAGAAAATGAAAGAAGCAATAAGAGCCTATAAAATTGAAGGTTTTGCCACCACTCTGCCTTTTGGCTTGTTTGTGATGGATCATGAGGCATTTCGTTTGGCACAGTTTGATACGCATTTTGTGAAGAATTATTTCTCGAAAGAACAGGCACAAGATTGGCAAAAAGCCAAGGCTAAAAATGCCGCACTTTTGGCTTTGGCACATTGGAAGGCCAATCAAACCAATTTGAAAGTTGCAGAAGTAGAAAATACCAACTGGAAAAAGAGATGAAAAGGCCTGATTATTCAAAAGTTTCTTTCAATTCTGCAGTAGAAATTCCAAGCTCAGAATGCAAAACTTACCCTACGGCTGAAGGTATTGATGTTTTGAGCGAAATTCCGTCAAAACGGCAAGCTCATGAAGGATTTTTGTCTGGAATAGCTCCTTTTTTAGGTGGACCTTATGCTAGTATGTACCTCAATAGACCTTGGACTATTCGCCAATATGCCGGTTTTTCTACAGCTCAAGAAAGTAATGCTTTTTACAGAAAAAACTTAGCTCAAGGCCAAAAAGGGCTTTCAGTAGCGTTTGATTTGGCCACACACCGTGGCTATGACTCGGACCACCCACGTGTAGCTGGCGATGTGGGGATGGCTGGCGTAGCTATTGATTCTGTGGAGGATATGAAAATCCTTTTTGACCAAATTCCGCTCGATCAAATGTCGGTTTCTATGACTATGAACGGGGCGGTTATTCCGGTTTTGGCATTTTTTATTGTAGCTGCTGAAGAGCAAGGTGTGCCAATGGAAAAACTATCAGGAACCATTCAAAACGATATTCTGAAGGAATTTATGGTACGCAATACCTATATCTATCCTCCCAAACCTTCGATGCGGATCATTGCTGATATCTTTGAGTTTACCTCAAAAAATATCCCAAAATTCAATTCCATTAGTATCAGTGGCTACCACATGCACGAGGCCGGAGCTCCTGCACATGTGGAGTTGGCATACACTTTAGCAGATGGTTTGGAATATTTGAAAATTGGGGTAGAAAAAGGACTTGACATAGACGATTTTGCTCCACGGCTTTCATTTTTCTGGGGAATAGGCATGAATTTCTTCATGGAAATAGCCAAAATGCGTGCGGCAAGGCTGATTTGGGCTAAAATTGTTAATAGATTTAATCCCAAAAATCAGAAATCTTTGGCTTTGCGGACGCATTGTCAGACTTCAGGCTGGAGTTTAACGGCTCAAGATCCTTATAATAATATAGCCCGAACCACCATTGAAGCCATGGCGGCTGTCTTTGGCGGAACGCAGTCTTTGCATACCAACTCGCTGGACGAAGCCATCGCACTTCCAACCGATTTTTCGGCCAAAATTGCTCGAGATACACAGAAGTATCTACAATCTGACAATGCAGGTATCACGAAAGCAATAGACCCTTGGGCGGGCTCACATTATGTCGAATATTTGACAGCAGAGTTGGTGGAGAAAGCATGGGAACTCATAGAAGAAACGGAGGCGGTGGGCGGAATGGCCAATGCGATAGAAAAAGGCATACCTAAGCTAAAAATAGAAGAGGCTGCAACCAGAAAACAAGCGGCGATAGATAGTGGAACTGAAATAATAGTAGGTGTAAATCAATATTTGGTAAAAGAAGAAGTGGCTTTGAGTACGCTAGAGATTGACAATGAGGTGGTTAGGAGTGGACAAGTGGCATTATTGAAAAAAATAAAGGCTTCAAGAAATATTGAAAAAGCCCAAGTAGCTTTGAATGAAATAACCGAAACGGCGAGAAATGGAAACGGAAATTTATTGGAAAAAGCCATACATGCGGCAAGAGAAAGATGTACTTTGGGAGAAATTTCTGACGCTATGGAAGTGGTTTTTGGAAGATATAAAGCTGATATTCAATCTGTAAAGGGAGTTTATTCTAAAGCTATGCAAGACAATAAAGTTTTTGAGGACGCTCAGAAATTGAGCGATGATTTTCTGGAAATGGATGGTCGCAGGCCGAGGATTTTGGTGGCGAAATTGGGTCAAGATGGTCATGACCGTGGGGCTAAAGTCATCGCTACTGGTTTTGCTGATATTGGTTTTGACGTGGATATTGGTCCTTTGTTTCAAACCCCACAAGAGGCTGCCAGTCAGGCCATTGAAAATGATGTGCATGTGGTGGGTATTAGTTCTTTAGCGGCTGGACATAAGACATTGGTTCCGGAAGTTATAAAAGCTTTGAAGGATTTGGGAAGGCCTGATATTAAGGTAGTTGTAGGGGGCGTTATTCCGCATCAGGACTATGATTTTTTATTTAGAAATGGAGTCGTAGCCGTTTTTGGGCCAGGAACACCGATTGCTAAAGCTGGAAAAGAAATTATAGAAATACTGATGAAAGAAATTAATTAACCGCCAAGACGGGAAGTTGCAAAGGATTGGTTTTAAAGGATTAGTAAAATCAATTGATTTGAAGCATTGCGACCTAGCGGTGAATAAAATATAGACTAATGACGAATAAAGTAGAAATATTACAGAAAAAACTAGCCGAAGCCGCATTGGGCGGTGGGCAAAATAGAATAGATGCTCAGCACAAGAAAGGCAAGCTTTCGGCACGAGAAAGAGTAGAATTGCTTTTGGACGAAGGCTCTTTTGAAGAAATTGGAGCTTTGGTCACCCACCGAACAAAAGATTTCGACATGGAAAATCAGATTTTCTTGGGCGATGGGGTGGTTACGGGATACGGAACCGTCAATGGCCGACTGATCTATGTTTTTTCGCAAGATTTTACGGTTTTTGGTGGCTCGTTGTCTGAGACTCATGCTGAGAAAATCTGTAAAATAATGGACATGGCTATGAAAACCGGTGCTCCAGTTATTGGCCTGAACGACTCGGGTGGTGCTCGTATCCAAGAAGGTGTACGTTCTTTGGGTGGTTATGCCGATATTTTTTACCGTAATGTACGTGCTTCGGGTGCGATTCCACAAATATCTGCCATCATGGGGCCATGTGCAGGTGGGGCCGTTTATTCGCCCGCCATTACAGATTTCGTGATGATGGTGGAAAATACAAGTTATATGTTCGTGACTGGGCCAAATGTAGTTAAGACTGTTACTAATGAGGAAGTTAGCTCCGAGGAATTGGGCGGTGCCATGACCCATGCTTCCAAGTCCGGGGTTACGCATTTGACTTCGGCCAACGATTTCGAATGTATTCAGCAAATCAAAGCTTTATTGAGTTATATTCCTCAAAATTGTGAAGAAACTCCCGCCAAATTACCTTATGAATTGGGTGACGAAATAAGAGACGTTTTGGAAACGATTGTTCCTGAAAATGCCAACCAACCCTACGACATGCGTGAGGTGATTTCGGGTATTTGTGATGTGGAATCTTTCATGGAAATCCATAAATATTATGCCGAAAATATAGTGGTAGGTTTTGCAAGATTAGCGGGCAGGAGCGTAGGTATTGTGGCCAATCAACCTATTTGCCTTGCCGGGGTTTTGGACATAGAAAGTTCAAAAAAAGCCGCACGTTTCACCCGATTCTGCGATTGTTTCAATATTCCATTGGTGGTTTTGGTAGACGTGCCGGGCTTTTTGCCAGGTACTGACCAAGAATGGAAGGGAATTATAGCCAATGGGGCCAAACTGCTTTACGCACTCAGCGAGGCCACTGTTCCTAGGGTAACCGTAATCACAAGAAAAGCCTACGGTGGAGCCTACGATGTGATGAATTCCAAACATATTGGAGCAGACATGAACTTTGCTTGGCCTGGTGCTGAAATAGCTGTAATGGGAGCAAAAGGAGCTTCTGAAATTATATTTAAAAAAGAAATTTCAGAAGCTGCCGACCCAGCAGCCAAATTAATAGAAAAAGAAGCCGAATACGCAAAACTATTTGCCAACCCTTACACCGCTGCCGAAAGAGGTTTTATAGACGAAGTGATAGAGCCGCGTTTTACCAGAAGAAAACTCATAAAAGCCTTCGCCATGCTTGAAAACAAAGTGGATCATTTGCCTAAGAAAAAGCACGGGAATATTCCGTTGTGAGGGTGGGTTTATCTTTAAAAAAACACTGATAGAAGTTGGTTTATGAATTATTAGGATTGAAATCAAAGTTAATGAGTGCATCCCGACTACAAAGCGGTCCAATATGAATAACCCCGATTGGTATCCGGGGTCGTTTGCAAGTGCACGTTTCAGTGATCCTGAAGGTGTCTAGTGTTTTGGCTCCGTATTTTCTACATAAAACTAGGTTTTTATAGTTTAAATACATGATAGTGGAAGCCTTGACATTCACCCCTCTACAATCTCCTTAGTAGGATCAATAAAAAACCACAAAGCGGAGGCTAAAATCAAGCAGCCCGCAATCAGAAAAAGTGGATAATTGAAATTTCCTGTTTGTTGTACAATGGTTCCGAAAATAATGGTGATGAAAAATCCACCCATTTGTCCTGCAAAGTTCATGGCTCCAGTTACAGTTCCAGCGTTTCTTTTGCCAATATCTACGCAAACCGCAAATGCAACGGGTAGTGTTAGATCTTTCAGAAACACACAAAGTGCTAGTAAATAGCCGGCTACTTGATTGTCGGTAGTCATGCCAGCACCTAAAAAACAAATACTCGAAAGTCCAAGGCCTGCTACGCCAACAATTCTTCTTCCTAGTTTTAAGCCATATTTTTTACTTAAAAAATCGCTTGCAAACCCACCTACTATACAGCCAATAGCACCAAGAAAATAGGAAAGAGAAATGAAGTTTTTGGTTTGGTCTTCGGTCATCATTCGGCCTTCTTGGAAATACGTGGACGACCAATTAGTAAAGAAATACGAAGCATAAAAAAACAAATGACACATAATCATCAGCAGCCAAATGTTTGGATTTTTGATGATGGTTTTCCAGTGAATTTTATGAGAAATTGGGGCGTTTTTTCTGGCACTTTCTATTTCGTCTATTTCTTTTTGGGTAATGCCTTTGAGCTCGGATGGATTATCTCTAAACCAATAATACCAAGCCACTGCCCAAATACTTCCTACAATTCCAAGGATCAAAAAAGCCATTCTCCAACCCACCAAATGCACTAACGGTATAACCAAGAGAGGAGTTAAAGCTCCACCGATACGTCCAGCCGCCCAAATAATTGACTGTGCTCTGCCTACCTCTACGGCTGGAAACCAACGTGCAATGGCAATAGAGGCGTTTGGGTAGGCTCCTGCTTCGCCCATGCCAAATAAAAACCTGACAATGAGCAAGTAAACAAATCCAAAGGCAGTTCCGGTTAAGGCGGTAAAACCTGACCACCAAAGAACTACTCTGGTTAGGACTTTTCTTGGGCCTATTCGGTCGCCAAGAATACCAGTTGGGAGTTCGAATAATGCATAAGCTAATGAAAATGCACCTAAAATGTACCCAAAGGATTGATTGTCAAGGTCGAGGTCTTCTTTTACATATTTACTCACAACGTTCATACAAACCCTGTCCAAAAACGTAATGATAGACAGCAAGAACAAGAAAAAGAGTACTTTATGGCGTATTTTCATATTTATAATGGCTTAAGGTTTTTCAAATTTAAAGAGCTTTTTTACAAAACAAGTACAAAATATTTGAACCAGTTAAAATTATGGTTTTAACTCGTCATTTCTTTCATCAAATTCATATATCCATTTTTTTGGTTCGCGTGCGTTTTGCGGTGGTGTGCAAGCTTCCGTCAATGCCGTTGCCGCTCAAATGAATACCGTCTTTTCTGTTAGTGAAATATACATTTTTTATGGTCAGTTTATTTACTTCATCGGATGGCCGTCTCATCTATTTCAGATCATCTGCAAATCTGCCTTGATTGGTATTTCGATGCTTGCGATAGTTATTTTGAATTACTGTGCCATATACTGATTATTTTACCAGAATGTCTTTTGTGCTTTTTGGGAGGAATGTATTTCATAGCAGTTTGAAAATCTTGTTTTCAAAATTTTAAAATGCCATTTCAATTTACTGATAATAAACTACTTGTATTCTGTTTGGAAAAAAAACATTGAAAAAATGAAAAAAATAAAACTATAGTCGTGTATTCAGTGCTTTGTTTGAGATTCGGGATTTCATAAAGTATTGCTCAAAAAGCAGAAACGATAGATATTGAAAACTATAGTGTTTCGAGGTTTGTATTTGTACTTGAAGATAAAAAAACAATATTCTAAAGGTCTCAGGGCATCGGCTATTCCTACCAGTTTGCCCAAGGGTGAATATGTAAAATTTTTTAACGCAAAAGGTAAAACGATATCGATTTTGGAAAAATCGAAAACTACTTTGGTTGAAAAAGGATTAAAAATGGCCGATATATTCTTACTGTGGTTGTACCTAACTCCAGATGTAAAAACAGTGGCGTTTGATTTTGATGTTTGGAATACCTACTACAAATAGTATTTGATGCACCTTAATATCCAAACAAACTATTTAAGGTTAATTTTATGAGTTTCGGCTTTGTCTATCACTTTTAAGTTTATCGAAATAGTGGCTGACTATCCCTAATTATCAAGGTTATTTTTCAGCAGGTAAAGCATCTATCCAGTCCGAAATGAGCTTTACGCCTTCTTTGTGAATGCTAACTCGGCCTATTTCTGGCATCATGATGCCCGGGTGGGTGGAATTCATACGATAAGTGAGTATGGATTCCATTCCTTTGCCAGGGTTAATGTCGTATTTGAAAGTCCCAGCTCCAATGCCAGCCGCCACTGGAGATTTTTTTACACCCCAGTGATAAGGGTCGGTTTCTTCGAAATTTAGTCTTAAACCCGAACTAGCGGCAGGGCCATAAGTACTGTGGCAATGGCCACAATTCACATCTAAATAAGAGCGAGCCTTGATGTCTAAACTAGCCGATGCGTCGTTAATTGACCTCAATGCATTTATCTTGTTTTTGTCGGGTAAGCTGCTCAGATACCCTACTTTTACCCACTTTTCCAGTTGGTTCATTTTTTCAGTTTCATAGGCTATCTCATGATTGAGTTGCTTCGTTTTCGGGCCAATTGGGCTAAAAGTACCATTACGGTTATGGCAACTTTTACATTGGTTCTTGTTCGGCATAGCGTATTTTATGCTGTGCATTTGGCCTTTTTCGTCTTTCCAAGAAACTGGTATAACTCCGCCAATAGGTTTATAGTCAGCGTCTTGTTGGTCTTCATTCCATTTGTAAGGATAAGCCTCCCATTTGTTGTTTTTCTTTACCAAGAGCCTAGTTTCTAAAATTCTCTTCTCAGCTTTTGGTTTTGAGAAATCTGTCGGGTAGTAAAAAGTTTTAACAATGATAGTATGTTCTGGGAAATCAAGTGGTTTATCTTGGTCCTTGATGTCAAAATTAGCTTTTGAGCCTTTTGGCATCCACACAAATCGGCTTTTATGGGCGTAATCTGTAAATAAGGCGGATGCAGGTTCATATAAAAGCACCCCTTCATTACTTTCTAAATTCGCCAAATCTCCTTTGAAAAAACCATATTCTGAGAGTTTTTTGTAGGGTAGGTTATCAAAGTCTATTTCAGAAGGAAGTTTGCTTTGTTTCATCTTAAAACAAGAAACACCAATGAAGATGAATATAGCAAAAATGGCCAGTTTTTTAATAGAATTCATAAGTCTTAGATGCCTTTAACGTCAGTTTTTACCTCAATTTTACATTTGTTGAAGTTCTGTAGGTCATTCACAACGGTTATGTCCATAATTCCTCCCTTGTCAGGAATCACAAAACGTGAAAAACGGAAATCAGCTGATTTTTCATTAATACAGATGTTCATTGGGTTTTTGGTTGGGTCTTTACCTACTTTCTCATCTATTATTCCGTCATAAATCAAATCTTGTGGTTGACGACATTTGGCTGTTATCAGTTTTCCAAAATCTTTAGACATGTCAGGAATAGCCATTTTGCGTTCGTAAGTGTTGTCATGAAAATAAACGTCACTTGAGTAGGGCGACCAACCTGGATGGTTGGGAACCTTAAGTTCGGTAATTTGGTAATTCAAAATTGCTACACCTGCAGTTTTGTGGTTAATGATTTGGTTTTCATATACTTCCACATTTTTTCCAGCCATTATTATCACTCCACTTCCGGGAGGAATCATCGTGATGGGATTGCCATTTTCAGAAGCTTCGCCAAGGGCAAAATTGTCGTGGTTATTGTCTTTTATCAGGTTTTTATATATTTTGGTATTAACTCCAAATGCTTTTGGCAATCCTGGTAGGTTAAAAACTAGAATGCCTGAGGTGTTATTGATTGCTCTGTTGTTATACACCTCTGCATTGTCTGAATTTTCAATTTCAATACCTGCTACGTTTTCGAAGACGTAGTTGTTACGAACAATTATGTTTTCAGATTGCCCTACGTAAATCCCCGCATCTCGTGAGTGTGAAACTTCACATTCCTCAATCAAAACATTTTTGCATTGTACGGGATAAATACCGTAGGTGCCGCTTTTTGCTAAATCGGAATGTGTCCAAGAAGTATTTATTCTTCTGAATGTCAATCCTGTGCATTTCTGTGTTTTTATATCATCGCCAGGAGCATCCATCACAGTAAAATCTTCCAATGTAATGTTATTTCCAGCTATTTTCATTCCTTCACCGCCCGTGCTGAGATTTTTAAAGGATATTACTGTTTTATACATTCCTGCACCTTTCACGGTGATATTATTCAGGCTGTCGAGTATAAGTTGGGTGTTCATATCATAAAAACCTTCAGGGATTTCTATGATATCACCGTCTTTTGCGTCTATAAATTTGGTCAACAAAGTTTCAATATCTGCTTCTGATGCTTTCTTTAGGCTAGCTAAGTCAAGTTTTGAGTTGGTTTTTTCGCTTGAATTACAAGAGATTAGAAGTATTGAGCAAATGACTCCGAGAAGTATATTTTTCATTTTTAGAAGGGTTAAATAGAAATATCGCAAAGCTATCCGAAAATTACTTATTTAGTATTGATATAAGTCAAAATTATGTTTTTTTAGCTCTGATGCGGCTTAAGGTTTCGTTAGACACGCCCAAATAACTGGCAATATACTTAAGAGGAACTCTATTGTAAATCCACTTTCGGTCATTTTGAAGTTTGTCAAAACGCTCATGAGCCGTAAGATGGTGAAAATCATAATGGTAGGTCATGGCAATTAAAAGGTATTTTTCGGTTACCTTACGCCCAATCCTTTCGATAGAATGAAAGTTGTCATAAAGTTTTTCTAAATCATTTCTTTCTAAAAAATAACCAGAGCAGTCTTCCAATGCTTGTAGTCCTGTGTCGCTTTCTTGGCAGTGAACTAGACTAGAAAGTGACGAAACAATGTCTCCTTCAAATGCAAACCAAACTGTGATTTCTTTTTGGTCTTTGTCTAGTATATATTCCCTTATTGCTCCCTTTGCTAAGAAGTATATTTTGGTACAGATCTCTCCTTTTTTTATTACAAAATCTCGCTTTTTGAACGAAAAAGGATGTAGCATTTCAGAAATGGCAGTTTCCTCGGCTTCTCCAAAGGTTACAATTTGTTTTAGTCCATTTAATATATTTCGCTTTAAAGTTTCCAGTATTCAAGGTGTTTAAGTTCAGCCACAAGTTAAAAATTATTTTTCAGAATAAACAAATTTTATTTTTCAAAAAACTCAATAACAGCTTGTTGGCCGGCTGTCATCATCATTTGTTTTTCATGGCCGGGTACTTTTCTAACTCTTGCACTCAGTCCGTTGTCGTTTATATAAATGGTTCTTTCTAAATCCCTTTTATTGGGTGCGTTTATATTTCTCATCATTAAACCACTAAGGGCGTCCATGTAGGAGTTTAAATCGTTGATATTTTGTAATACGGCACCATCTTTTTTGGCCAAAAGGTGGTCTATTTGTGCACATTTTTCAAGTCGAAGTCCGATGGTTTGATCATTAAAAACCTCATCTTCTCCTGAGTTATTGACATATTTTGCTTTATCAAAAATATCAATCGGGTAATTAAGCATTAGTCCGCCATCAACAAAAAGGCTGTATTTTTTATCTTTAGCAGGTTCTTCATAAACAGTGCCTTCTTGGTCAATCCAGATGCCTTTGTAGTAAAGTGGAATCGACATAGAAATTCTTACTGCATCTGCAACACGCATTTTCGGGTAGGTTTCGTGAGAAAAAACAACCAAAGTCTGATCGGTAAGATTTGTTCCTGTCACGTACAAGTCTCTAAACGGTGTTGCTTCGGCTAATCGGTGTAGCTGCTCAAAGGTAAGGTTGGCATTTCCAGTTCTTTCAAATATCACATTCTCCATGGTTTTGAGGAAGCTTTCTCCTTTAAACCAACCATATTCTTTAAAAAGTCTTTTGGTGCCTTTTGCCACAAAACCGTCGTCGTTGAAGGTTTCTATTGGAGTTTGATTTACTATTTCTATTATTTCTTTGGGGGTGTAGCCCATGGATAGTAAACATGCTTGGATAGCTCCTGCAGAGGTGCCGGCCACGCGAGTAATATTTTGTAAAATTCCTTTTCTCTCGAGTTCTAGCAATGCTCCGCCGTAGGCAATTCCTTTTATTCCTCCACCCTCCATTACGAGGTTACGGTAATCGTTTTTTTGACTAAACGCCTTTTGAAAAACCAAAAGGCTAAAAAGAAATGTTATAAATACTCTCATTTTTAGTAAAACTTATGATGAAAAAAGAACTTCTAGAAAAACAAAATATTGTTTAAAAGCCAGATATATATCAAAAAAAGAGCAAATTAGTGGTATTTTTGTGAAGACTTACAAAGATCGCCATAAATGAAATTTAGTATCATAACCGTCTGCTATAATAGCATCAGTACACTTGAATATACCATTCAGAGTGTTTTAAATCAGACCTTTACAGATTTTGAATACATTGTGGTTGATGGCGGTTCGAAAGATGGAACTGTGGAGGTTCTAGAGAAGTATAAAGATAAAATTAGATATATTTCTGAGAAAGATAAGGGCATTTATGATGCCATGAACAAAGGCCTTAAAATGGCCGAGGGTGAGATTATAGGTATGATTGGATCTGATGACTTTTACCCTTCGAATGATGTTTTAGAAGCAGTAGCATCTGACTTCGACACCTATAAAACTGATTCGATTTACGGGGATAAACAGTTTGTGAATCCAGATAATATTGATAAAATAGTGCGTTATTGGACTGTTGGCGAATATAAAAAGGAATATTGGTTGAAAGGTTTTATGCCGCCACATCTTTCTTTTTATGTTAAAAAATCATGTTACGAAAAGTTTGGAAATTACCGTACAGATTTTGCCTGTTCGGCTGATTATGAGTTGATGCTGAGGATGTTGTATAAAAATAATGTTACAGCCCATTATATTCCGAAAGTTCTGATGACCATGAGAAATGGCGGAACAAGTACCGCCTCTTGGAAACACCGTTGGGTGGCCAATCAAGAGGATAGAAAAGCTTGGAAAGTGAATGGACTTAAGCCTAAATGGTACACACTTTGGTGGAAGCCGATCTCTAAAATCGTGCAGTTGTTCACTTCGGCTCCGCTCAGTGACCAACATCGGCTCCGCTCAGTGACCAACATCGGCTCCGCTCAGTGACCAAACTAGAGTCAAGGCGAAAAGATGTTAACTTGATTGCTTATAAACTTGAAGAATCACCTACAAACCGTACACTGAGCATAATAAAATCCTGATGATAGTCCCTATGAAATTGCGACCGATAGGTCTCGAAGTACGCGGTTAGAAAGCAGATGAGTAAATGACAAATTGAATCAGACAAAGAATTAAAATAAATATGAGAATAGTAATACTTACGCAAGACGACCCATTTTATTTGGGAAAAAATATCGATTATTTGGTGAAAAATATGCCAAAATATGCTCAAGTTGTTGGAACTGTACTTTTTGATGTTTCGCCATTTGGCAAAAGAGAGACTTTTTTTCAGAAAATGAAAAAGACTTATGATGTCTTTGGGTTTACGTTTTTTGCATATTATAGTTACAAGTTTATCAAATCAAAGTTCAATTCTGGTAATTCAGTAGCCAAAGTATTGGGTAAATACAATATTCCTCTTATTAAAATTGAGGGAGGAATTAATAGCAAAGAAAATAGGGCTATTTTGAAAGAATACCAGCCTGATTTACTGATCTCAATCGGTGGAAATCAGATTTTCAAAAGACCTTTGTTAGACTTGGCAACTTATGGTTGTGTAAATCTTCATACGGCACTCTTACCTAAATATCGAGGCCTTATGCCTTCTTTTTGGGTATTAAAAAACAATGAAAAATACACGGGTGTTTCTGTTTTCTTTGTAGATGAAGGCATAGATTCAGGGCCAATACTGGTTCAGAAAAAAGTAGAAATTGGTGACAGAAGTCAGGAAGAGTTGATTTCTCATACAAAACAAATAGGTATGGAATGCATCATTGAAAGTGTAGAATTAATTCAAAAAGGTGGTTACAAATTAATACCTAATCCTGCTGAAGAGATGACCTACTTCACATTTCCAAACAGAAAGGATGTAAACGAGTTTTACAAAGCAGGGAAACGTTTTTTTTAATTAATGACCCAAAAGATATAATAGAAATAATCATTTCTTTGCGTCTCTGCGACTTTGCGAGATAAAATTTACTTATGAAAATACTCACTTTCGACATAGAAGAATGGTTTCATATTCTTGACAACGACGCCACCAAAACCGAGGCCGAGTGGGAGGGGTTTGAGTCGAGAATTCATGGGAATATGGACAAAATCCATGAAATGCTAGGCGACCAAAAAGCCACTTTTTTTTGTTTGGGTTGGGTGGCAAGAAAATATCCTGAGGTTCTGAAAGATATAGATCGTAGAGGGCACGAAATAGCCACACACTCAGATTTGCATCAATTGGCTTACGAACAAAACCGTCAGACGTTTGAGCAAGACTTGGAGCGGTCAATCAAATCAATTGAAGACATAATAGGCAAGAAAGTACGAGCCTACAGAGCTCCTGGTTTTTCATTTATGGAACAAAACAAGTGGGTTTTTGAGGTATTGATGAAGAATGGAATTGAAATTGATGCCTCCATTTTCCCGGCTGAGCGTTCACATGGCGGTTTTGCCAAATTTGGTCATGCTGAGCCTTGTTGGATAGATATAGATGGTATGCGAATGAAGGAATTTCCGATAAATCTTTCTTCTTTTTCGGGTAAAAACTTAATCTTTTCGGGCGGTGGGTATTTTAGATTATTTCCATATCCTTTGTTGGATTTTATGACTAAAAACTCCGATTATGTGATGACCTATTTTCATCCAAGAGATTTTGATGCCGAACAACCGATGGTGCCTGGTTTGAATTTTGTCAGAAAATTCAAGTCGTATTATGGACTAAAAGGTTGCCTTTCAAAACTCGATAAACTCATCAAAAAGCACGATTTCGTAGATATTCGCACAGCCGAAGCTTCTATTGACTGGGAAAAGGCGAAGGTGGTGTATTTGTAAAAAAAAAGACACGAATTATAAAAATCCGTGTCTCATCCATAAAATCAGTGTTCTATCTACCCCAAAAACGGGTATTTATAATCAGTTGGAGAAACAAAAGTCTCTTTGATGGTTCTAGCATTTACCCAACGCAAAAGATTTAATTTCGAGCCTGCCTTATCATTTGTTCCTGAGGCTCTAGCTCCTCCAAATGGCTGCTGACCTACCACCGCACCTGTAGGTTTGTCGTTGATATAAAAATTTCCTGCTGCATTTTCCAAAGCCTTTGTGGCTTGATCAATCGCATATCTGTCTTGCGAAAATACCGCCCCTGTGAGAGCATAAGGCGAAGTGGTATTTACCAATTCTAAAGTTTCTTCCCAAGCTTTTTCGTCATAAACATAAATGCTCAAAACTGGCCCAAAAATCTCCTCACACATGGTTTTGTATTTTGGGTCTTTCGCCAAAATCACAGTTGGTTCTATAAAATAACCCACCGATTTATCACATCCACCACCAGCTATGATTTCGACATTTGCGTCATTTTTTGCAGCTGAAATATAACCTGATATTTTGTCGAAAGCTTTTTCGTCGATAACGGCATTTACAAAATTCGAGAAGTCTTCCGTCGGCCCCATTTTGATATCTGCCAAATCTGCTAACATATATTTCTTTACGTCTTCCCATATATTCGAAGGGATGTAAGCTCTCGATGCCGCCGAACATTTTTGTCCTTGGTATTCAAAAGCCCCACGTACTAAACCTACTGCAACGGCTTTGGCATCTGCAGATTTGTGTGCAATCACGAAGTCTTTTCCGCCTGTTTCACCCACTATTCTTGGGTATGATTTGTATTTATGAATATTGCCTCCGATGGTTTTCCAAATATTTTGAAAAACGCCCGTGCTTCCTGTAAAGTGAATTCCCGCAAAATCAGGATGATTAAAAACGACTTCGCCGGTAGTTGGTCCATCCACATAAACCATATTGATTACGCCATCTGGTAAACCCGCCAATTTGAAAACTTCCATGATGACATTGGCCGAATATATTTGTGTAAAAGCTGGTTTCCAAACACAAACATTACCCATCATAGCCGCACTTGCAGGAAGATTGCCTGCAATAGCCGTGAAATTGAAAGGTGTAAGAGCAAACACAAATCCTTCTAATGGTCTGTATTCTAGTTTATTCCAAACGCCTTTGGATGACTGCGGCTGCTCAGCCATGATTTCTTGATAAAAAGCCACATTGAATCTTAAAAAATCTATCAATTCACAAGCTGCATCTATTTCAGCTTGAAATGCATTTTTTGATTGCCCCAGCATGGTTGCTGCATTTATTTTGGCTCTGTACGGGCCGGCTAATAAATCAGCAGCTTTCAAGAACACAGCGGCACGTTCGTTCCAAGGCAGATTTGCCCAGTTGTTTCGTGCTTCCAAGGCCGCATCTATGGCCGCTTTTACATGTGTAGCATCACCTTCAGAAGCATAACCCAATACATGTTGGTGGTTATGTGGAGGCGAAAGTTTGATTTTTTTATCGGTAAAAACTTCATTTGCACCAATGTACATCGGTACTTCTATGGTTTTTGAACGAAGTTCTTCAATGGCTTTTTTTACATTTGTGGTTTCAGCACTTCCGGGAGCGTAATTAAGTACAGGCTCATTTTGAGGAAGCGGAACTTGGTATATCGCATTATGCATTTTATGAGGTTTTTATTGATGAGTATAAATCTGTCTGCAATTTCTGCAAAAATCTATTAAAAGAAAATCGATACTACAAAAATCTTTCCTTTAACTCTTTTGTTGGCAGCCAACAAGTTTCCCTTTTTCCGAACCATTTCAAGCGGTTTTTGGAAACAACATCATAGAAAAAATCAGAAATAAATATGGGAATGAGCCTGAAAATACTCAGGCAGGCATATTTGGGGAGATATTTGACTATTTTAAAAACAGCCTTTGACTTTATAAAAACTTGGTCATTTTCTATTAATATCAAAGTATCGAAGTTGTGTGTGGGTAATTGGTGGTTTTTCAAAAATTCTTGAGCAAAATCAGATTGCAAAGAGGCAAACTTAAAAAATTTTTTTTTGTCGTTTTTCAAAATAAACTGCACTGCACCGTTGCAAAGGTTACAAACGCCATCAAACAAAACAACAGGTGAATGCATAAAAAAAGCCCCTTTCGGGGCTGTATTTTTTAGAATAATCTTTCGAAAGGAAGTCTACTTAGAATCAAAACCAATGCCAATCCAAAGAATATCATAGATACTTTGAATTTTCTACCGTTGCCGATTGCTTTTTTAGATTTTGCATTGCCAATCGTTACCAGAACTGCAGCAATAATATTCATAGTAGGGTGTTCTACAACAGCTTTTCTAATGGCTCCGTCTTTCATGGCCGCACCCATGTCAGCAAACGCATTCTGTGCAATGGGTGAAATAATTAAAAGTACTATTCCCAAAAGCAACATGATATGTGTTGAAATCAGAGCGAATAGGTTGATTTTTCTGTGCGAATCATCAAATACTTTTTCTGTGTTTGAGCCGATTGCCCCGTTTATAGTAGCATAAGCCAACAACGCCAAAGCTATAAACGCAATCCAATGGTGAGCTTGTAAAATGATAGAATACATAAAATTTGGTTTAAATGTTTCCCAAAAATAATTGAATATTTCAATATAAACACCCAAAATCCGCATTTTGGTTTGTGGTCGTTTTTTTATTAGTGATTTTGAGACTAAATTACCAATCGAAAAACCCAATGAACCCCTGAAACACGCATGAAAAAATGGTATGAATATATTCCACATCCTGTGATTATTCTGTTTGGAATGATTGTATTGGCATGGCTTTTTACTTATCTCTTACCAGCCGGTGAGTTTGATAGGGTAGAGATAGATGGAAAACAAAAAGTAGTTGCGGGTTCGTTTCGCTATGTTGAATCCGTCAAATTGAGTCCTGCGGTTATTTTTCAATCTATGCCCAAAGGTTACAAAGCGGCCATCGAAGTTATTTTTATTATTGTTGCCAGCGGAATAATGTTTGGCGTTTTGAATGCCACTGCTGCTGTAGAAAACGTGGTGGGTTCTTTTGTAAAAGCCCTAGGACAGAAAAACCAAAGCCTTTTGATAACGGGCATGACATTCGTTTATGGAGTGTTGGGCATGTTTATTGGCTATGAAAACAACATTGCCATGATACCCATCGCTGCGGTTTTGAGCTTAGCCATAGGAGGTGATTTGGTTTTGGCTACGGGCATTGCGGTTGGTGGCGTAACGGTTGGCTTTGGTTTGTCTCCTTTCAATCCCTACACGGTTGGTACGGCTCAGCGAATAGCCGATTTGCCTCTTTTTTCAGGGGCTTTGTTGAGAATTATTTTGTGTGTTTTGGGGCTGGCTATAATGGCATGGTACAATATTTCTTATTTTAAAAAAATAAAAAATTCTCCTGAAAAAGGCTTAGGAAAAGACTTGGACAATACCGGTTTTTCTTTGTCAAAAGCTATAGACGAGTTTGAAATGAAACCGAAAGATTGGTTGATATTACTGGCTTTTGTAGTGATGTTAGGCATCATGATTTACGGGGTATTTCAATTCAAATGGTATCTTAATGACATATCGGCTTTGTTTTTGATGCTTACGGTATTTTTGATGTTTTTCCTGAAAAAAAGCAATATCGAAATTGGTGAAATCGTCTTGGATTCTGTGGCAAAAGTAGCTCCTGGTGCATTCATGGTGGGTTTTGCGGCTACTATCAGAATAGTAATGGAAGAAGGCAAAGTGAGTGACTCTATTACTTATTATTTGGCCAATTCGCTGGAAGGCTTGCCCAATTATCTTTCGGCTGTAGGGATGGTGGCCACCCAAAGTTTGATGAATTTCATGATTCCGAGCGGTAGCGGGCAGGCTTTAGCCACTATGCCGATTTTGATTCCTTTGGGTGAAATGCTTCATTTGACCAAACAGACGGTGGTGTTGGCCTTTCAAGTTGGCGATGGCGTGAGTAATCTCGTAAACCCCACTTTCGGAGGGCTCATAGCTATGATTGCCATTTGCAGAGTGCCGTTTGAGCGTTGGCTGAGATTTATTGCTCCAGTTGTAGCTATTTTAGTTGTTGTGACGGTTATTTTTGTGATTATATCGGTCATGATTAATTACGGGCCGGCTTGATTTATTAAACACATAGGCACGTAGGAAATATAGATAAATACGCAAATTCCACTTATTAAAGATTAGAAAAGAGCATATAAACGGTACATTGAAAAACTATGATAACTATGTGCCTATGTGTTTTAAAAAAAACAAAAAATGAAACTTCAAAAAACGAAAGAAATTTTAACGGACTTGGTGGCTTTCCAAGTTTTAGGTGGACAAGGCAACTTGACAATTGTAGAATATTTGAAGGATTATCTAAAGTCTCAAGAGGTAGATTTTCAGGTAGTACCGAATAAAGAAGGCGATAAGGCACTTTTGCATTGCCGTATTGGACCGGCAGTTGATGGTGGAGTAATTCTTTCTGGACATACGGATGTCGTTCCAGTAAAAGACCAAGATTGGGTTACGGAGCCATTTGTGTTGACCGAAAAAGATGAAAAATGGTTTGCCCGCGGCTCATGCGATATGAAAGGTTTTTTGGCTTGTTTTTTGGCAAGCGTGGATCTTTTTAAGAAATCAAATCTCAAAAAACCCATCTATTTTGCTTTCTCTTATGATGAAGAAATAGGTTGCCTTTCGGGCTTCGAAACGGCGTGTGCTATCCGAGACTTTTACAAAGAAAAACCCAAGTATGCAATAATTGGGGAGGCTACCATGATGCAGCCCGTGGTGGGGCAAAAGGGAATTTGTGTGTTAAAAACAACGGTTCACGGTTCTGCAGGGCACAGTAGTAGAATAAAAAGAGAAGTAAGTGCCATACATGTAGCCGCTAAATTGGTGGTTTGGCTCGAAAACAAAATGAATGACCTATTTGAATCGGGTGAAATTGACGAACGATTTACCCCAAATCATACTTCAATACATGTCGGTCAGTTTAATGGCGGAATTGCTCCAAACGTAATTGCAGATAAATGTTCATTTTACTGGGATGTGAGAATAATCCCCAAAAGTAATTTGGAAAATATTCTCAAAGCTTACACTGACTATTGCAAAGAATTAGAAACAGAACTACAACAAAGATTTGCTGGTGCGAGAATTATTACGGAAGAAGACCATCCGCCTGTTCCGCCATTGGATACCCCTGAGCATCTGGATGTTGTGCCATTTATTCAAAAAATATCTGGAAATCAAGAACTAGGAACTGTTGCTTATGCCGCAGAGGCTGGGCAGTTTGCTTTGGCTGGTTTCGAATCGGTCATTTGTGGGCCGGGAGATATTGCCCAAGCACATCGGGCCAATGAATTTATCGCCATCGAGCAAGTTGAAAAATGCTTGGTAATGATGGAAAAATTGGCGGAGGAATTGAGTTGAGATTATGGTCAGGAAAGTAAAATATCGGCTGGGATTCTAAGATTTTGATGAAGCTTTTTTATCATTTTTAGGTTCAGATTTCGTTTGCCATTTAGTACTTCCGAAACTCGGTTTTCTCCTCCGAAATACTTGGCTACGTCCTTTTGAGAGAGATTTAACATTACCATTCTTTGTTTTATGGCCTCTAAGGGGCTAGGAGTTGGAAT
>CAMCYZ010000043.1 GCA_945885545.1 Spirosoma fluviale | reverse complement strand
TGTTGTTTTGGTTGAATATTTAAGAATTTACCACTCTACTTCCAAAGCCACTGGAGCCCTGAACGAAGTATTTGGGGCAAAAGCAAATTTTTAATTTTTTTTAATTTTTAAATCAGGTATAAGTCGAGTAACTTCTTCTAAAACTGTTTTGAATTCTAGTTTTGCCAATTGCGAGCCTAAACAAAAATGAATTCCGTAACCAAAAGAAAGATGTTCTTTTGAGTTTTCACGATGTATATTAAACACTTCCCCGTTTTCAAAATTGGCTTCGTCTCTGTTTCCAGAGCCCATCACCAATAAAAGGTTGTTTGCCATTATAATTTAGGCAATTTTGTAGGAGTATACTATTTGTTTTCGAGAGTCCGCATCGTAACAGCCTTCGTCTAAAATGATGGGGCAGGTGCAATGATTATTATTTAGAAAATGCAATAAAGCCCCTTAGTTTAAAATCCTAGGCTATAATAATAAGCTCAGCAGTGGTAGGAGTAGAGCCAAGGCTTATGGGGGTTGGTCCAGTTGGAGCCTCGCCCCAAGCTTTTCAGAAAGCAAGCCTCAAAATTGCAAACATGGATGCAATTGAGTTCAACGAAGTATTTTCTGTCTAGTGTTTGGCTGTTTCCAGAAACCTTGGTATTCAATCACTTGCGTCTGAATTCTATTGCTATTGACAAAAGCTGGTAAAGAAGTTTTTTGACTGATTTCGTCTGCCATTTCCAGCACCAAGTCAAAGGTCTTTTTAGAATGATTTTAAAATAATCATCCTCATGGAGTTCTTATACTTTCAGCATTTCGTGCAACAGGAAATCAATATTTTTTCTAGCCTATAATTGCTTCTTTATTTTATTACTGTTTCGTATTTGAACACTGATAACACGGATTTTACTGATTTACACTGAAATTAATTTAAATCTAATTATGGATTTAAAAGAAAAAAATCCGTGGTCATCTGTTCAATCCGTGTCATCCGTGTTCCATAAAAACTCATTGAAAATCAGCTTTCTCCCCACACTTTTATAGCTGTATTTACCACCAATTCCATTTTACGCCATTGGTCATCTTCGCTCATGTCGTTGCCGTGGTGAGTGCTAGAGAATCCACATTGCGGGCTAACGCACATTTGCTCTATTGGCATATATTGGGCTGCTTCGTCAATTCTTTTGCAAAGGTCATCGATGTTTTCTAATTCTCTTTTTTTCGATGAAATGATTCCCAAAACTACTTTTTTGTGGCTTGGAACAAATCGAAGTGGTGCAAAATCTCCTGAACGTTCGTCGTCATATTCCAAAAGATATCTATCCACATTGATTTCGTTAAATAAGATTTCAGCAACAGGTTCATATCCGCCCTCAGCAAACCAAGTGCTGCGGTAATTGCCTCTGCACAAGTGAATTCCGACTGTTAAATCATGAGGTCTTCCGTCAATAACAGAATTTATCAATGCAGCGTAGGTTTTAGGTAGTTCATTAGGGTCTTCACCTCTTACAGCTGCTGCAGCACGCATTTTTGGGTCACAAAGATAGGCCAAATTGGTGTCGTCTAATTGTAAATAACGTAGTCCGGCTTGGTAAAGATGATCGATTTCTTCTTTATAAGCATTGGACAAATCATGGAAAAACTCATCCATGTCAGGATAAGAATTGATATCGATAGATTTTCTTCCACCACGAAAATGTATCATGGTAGGGGATGGGATAGAGACTTTTGGGGTTGCGGTTACGATTGATTTCAAGAAGTTAAAATCATCTACCTGGATGTCATGTTGGTGTTTAAGTTTACCAGTTACACTCAAAACTGGCGGAGTAAAACCATCTGAAGCAACTTTGGCTTGTCCACCACCTACACCTCCAGTGACAGATACGCCCGCAAGTTCTTTCAAGAAATCTAAGTGAAAATAGTCTCTTCTGAATTCACCGTCTGTGATGGCTTTCATACCAGTGGCTTCAAGCTTTTTTACAGTTTCTGCTATGCCGATATTTTCAATTGCTCTTAATTCTTCTGCTGAGATTTTGCCATTTTTCCATTTATCTCTGCTCTCCTTTACTTCTGCCGTTCTTAATAAACTACCGACGTGGTCGGCTCTGAAATTTGTTTCCATTGTATAAATTTTGTTTAATAGTTTTTGTAGGTAAGTTTAAAATATTTTTATATTTGTTCGTAATACGAACAAATGTTTTTATTTTGAACTAAATTAACAAAAAATATATTTGATTTAATCATTTTGCACTTTTTATTTTTGGTTAAAGATTAAAATAGGCATTCAATATTTTAGATAAGAAAGTATGGAAATAAAGGAATCGGATTTTGTACAATCGCTTGAAAAGGGCTTAAATGTACTATTAGCCTTTAGTAATGAAAAAAAAGCAATGACTTTGTCTGAAGTAGCTGAAAGAACAGATTTGAGTAGGGCTGCTGCACGTAGGTTTTTGTTAACTTATAGCTATCTTGGTTATATGCAAAACGATGGGAAACATTTTAGCCTAACGCCAAAAGTTTTGGATTTGGGATATAATTATATATCCTCAATGGATATTATTGAAATTGCGAAGCCTTTTATGGTAAAACTTTCAAAAGAGGTGGAGGAATCATGTTCTATTGGTCTGATAGAAAATAAAGACATAGTTTACATTGTACAAGAGCAAGTTTCAAGAGTAATGACGGTTTCTTTAAAAGTAGGCTCCAGATTACCAGCCCACCTAACCTCAATGGGTAGGATGATACTCGCAATGAATGAAGGGTTAAAAAATGAACTTTTGGATAAGTTTGATTATAAGCAACTTACCGAAAATACCATAGTTGATAAGAATAGTTTGTGTTTAGAGTTAAATAAAATAAAAAAACAGGGTTATGCATTTGTTGATCAGGAATTGGAAGTAGGCTTAAGGGCTATTTCTACACCGATTTTTTCAAAAAATGAAAAGGTAATTTATGCTTTAACCATACTTAGTCCAACCAACAGATTTACAAAAAACGAAATGATAAAGCGTTTTTTGGAGCCTATGCAACAAGCATGCATTCAGATTAGTAGTATTCTTGAGAAACAATAAATTTTTTGTAATTCAATCAAAAATATTTAACTGAATTTTCGGAGCAAAATTCTGCCCCAAATTATAAGTTTTGCTCGCCTGCCGGCGGGGCCTACTTTTTGCGAGTCGTCTCACCGCCGGGTTGCTATTCCATTCGAAAAAAAGTAGCAAAAAAACAGTTCCTAAAGCGGAACGCCACCCGCAATTATACTCTGTAAAATTTTGGTTGAACATTTAATCTTGAGTTTGGCATTTGAAATAATCAAAATTTTCAAATGGACTTGTTTCGATGCCTCGATTTAGGAATTTAAAGGAACTATTTGAATTTATAAATATGCTAATTTTTAATCAATTAAAAAAATCGTTTTGTAGTAAAATAATAATCAATAACTTATACTTACTCAGAAGCTTTAGGTACTTAATTAGATACTTTTCAAATGAAGAATTTAATTGATGGTTTCATTAAATACATTCGTTATTTAACTATTCTTTGACCTCCACTATCACCCGCTCATAACGTGTCAAAGCCGGACTTCCATTATCAGTAACCTCCAAAATGATATGCATAGTGCCCAATCTAGTGCTTTTTGGGACTGTAAACCAAGCTTTTTGTTTGTTGGCATCTTCAATTTTTAGGGGATTACCCGTTCTTGCTGTTCCTATTGTAAAAGTGCCCACTTCGGGGTAATAAAACCATTTGTACGAGAGTTCGTTTCCGTCAGGGTCAGTTGAGCCTTCGGCACTAAGGTTGATTTTGTCACCTACCTTGGCTTTGATGTATTTTTCACTATTAATTTTTACTATTGGTGGGTGGTTGGCTTCTTTGTATGGCTTGATGCTCCAGTCCATTCTTGCCACAAAATCAAGCTGAAAAGCCTCTCTCCAACGCCAAATGGTGGCTTTGTTACTTGTATGCCAACTGCTATCAGCACCAAAAACCTCATCTTCGGCATTTGTCCATAAGGGACGTGTTTCTGGTTCTAAAAACCATTTTTCGGTTCGTGGCTGATATAATTCGTATCTGCCTCCCCAACTTCCCCAGTTTGGATTTTCAGAGCTTCCTAGTCCATTATTTATTAAGTATAAAAAACTTGGGGTATCGCCTTCCATCAAAAATTTGGCAAATGGGTACTGCTGTCCCAAAGGTCCTTTGCTGCGAACATGTGTGTCGAGCCAAGGGTTATCTACTATTTCAAAATTACCTCCGGCAAAACGTCCGTGAAATTTATCTCCACTAATTCCCGACCAGATGGCATGATGATAACCTCCTAAATCATGAAAGCCCGGGCTAGCGATATAAAACAATTTAGGAAACGTTTTCCTCATCCAAGGGCCGCTATCGTCTTGATCTGAAATGGTGTACACCCGCAGTTTTGCCACAAATTTTTCAACTTCTTTGGCATTTCGTGTATTTTTTACTTTCCAAAGAGCCTGGGCAAGACAATTAGGGCCACCCCAAACCAATACCCAGACGGGTCGTGTGTCGTTTCGGTCAACTGATTTAATAATTTGTTCCGAACCTTCTGAATCCATGCCTTTGCCAACAGCTTGCATGCCATAGTCAGCACGGCCATCTTTTATGAGTGAAAGAAGTTTTTCGGCTGTTGGATAACCTGTTTCATGAAGTGAAAGATTCGGCTGAACTTTTCCGTAGGCCTCTACAATTTCTTTAAGTCTCCATGAGGCCACTTTGTTTTTTTGATGAACCGAGGTCGTTGCGACTAAGCCTTCTATATCAAACTGATTGGAGTAAGTAAGAAAACGTACCGTTGACATGGCATCATCAGGTTCATTTTCGATGTCCGTTAAAACAATTACTCTTGGTTTTTCTTGGGCAAATGTATTTTTACCATTTAAAGTCAAAATTAAGGCAACAATGAATAATAAATTCGTTTTGATAAATTTCATTTTTTTTAAATATTTGAGTATCCAAGTTTTATTTGGGAGAATGTTATTTCGGTAATACTGTAACAATAACTCGTTTATATTTAGTCAGATTAGGCTCACCTTTGTCTGAAAGCTTAAGTATAAAATGCAAAGTTTCGGGTTTGTCAACTATTGGAGCTGTCACATAAACACCGTGCACATTTTCAGCACCTATGTTTAGTTTCTTTTTGTAAGAACCTGCTTCTACGTAGTGGATCCATAAGAAACTTAGGTTGTCGCCGTCTGGGTCGGTAGAATTAAAAGCATCTAAGCTAAAGCCTTCGCCAGATTTAACCGAAAACTGTTCTGCATGCATCAATACAGGTACAGGAGGGTGGTTGGCTTCTTTGTAAGCTTTGGTGCACCAGTCCATACGGGCCGCAAAATCATTCTGGAAGTCGTCTCTCCAACGCCAAAGACTCGCTTTGTAATCGTTAAATGTCGTGGTGTCTGGTTTTACTGCACGCCCATGAGCACTTGGTAAATATGGGGTATAAGCGTCGTTCGCGTTTGTCCATATTGCACGTGTTTCTGGCTCAAAAGGCACGCCAGAGTTTCCTTTTATTAACTTAGAAAAGTCAGGCCGGTATAATTCATAACGGCCGCCCCAACCGCCCCATTCTGGGTGCTCAGGATTGCTTAGACCTGTAGGTATTAAGGATAAAAAAGAAGGAGTATCGCCTTCCATTCCCCATGCCACATCGGGGTATTCGGCTCCCAAAGGCCCATGACCTTGTTGGATATTTTTGGCTATCCAGGCATTGCTTATCTTTTCATTGTTGATGCCGTTCACAACGGTGTTTATGGCTGACCATGTAGCAGTCGAATAACTATCTCCTGGGCTCACGATATAAAAAAGATCTGGGAAGTTATTTCTTAACCAAATGCCGCTATCATCTTGGTCTGAGATTGTATACACTCTTAATTTAGAAACCAGCTTTTTGGTTTCTGCCTCTGTTCTTGTTTTTTTGATTTTTAATAAAGATTGTGCCAGCGTATTCGCTCCACCCCATACACTTACCCAAAGCGGTCTGTCGTCTTTTTCGTCTAATAGCCTAATAATCAACTCAGAGCCTTCAGAGTCCATTCCGTCCCCTACGCCTTCCATGCCGTATTTTGGAATTCCGCTTTTAATCAATTGCATCATGGCCAATTCAGTAGGAAAACCGGCCTCGTGTTTCAATAGATTAGGTTGAACTTTGCCGTATGCCTTCACTATTTTCGTGATAGATTGTGGATCTACACGGTTTCTGTGCCAGCAAGAGGTAGTGGCCACCATGCCTTTTATGTCAATCATGTTTGAATACAGCATTAACCTTACAAAGGACTCGATGTCATCTGGCTCGGCTTCGATATCTGATAAAACTACCAACCTATGTTTTGGACTTTGACCAAAAATCGTAGTAGCGGTAAAAAGAATTAATACCAGTGTTTTTAAACTTTTCATTTTCATTATTGAGTTTTTTTTACATTTTTCTATTTAATTATTGCCCATCTTTGAGCCCAATCGCTAAGGTATTCATTTCGAAATTTAGAAATAGTTTTGGCCCCTTGTTGACCTTCCAAAAAATATTCGGGATTGGGCAAATCTCCAAACCAGTTTTTTCCTAACAGATAATCATCTTTATTGGGTTTGCCTGGCCATGGAGCTGTGCTGGTGTATTCGCCTTTTTGTCCATTCAATTCTTTGATTTTGCTACGAATAGTATAAGAACTTACTTCTGGCTTTTTGGAAGAATATCGCACTCCGTAAATGCCATTACCTAGATAATAACCTGGCCATTCTTGTTTTTGGATTTCAAGTGTAAAGCAAGAGGAATCGGCTGGAATTGTAATAGTAGGGCCTTTAAACCGCCATTCAACCACTCCGTAGGCAGGGAAACTATCGACCTTAGTAGTATTTCTCCCAAAAATATGTCTCGAACTGTAAGCGATTGGTGTATATTGTCCACCCCAACTTTCATCTGTTGGATTATTAGGATTTCCTTCCATTAAATAGGCCAACGAAGGTGTGTCGCCCATTTTGATGTGACCTTTGTAATAATTGATGAAATCTGCCCCCATTACACCTCGCCCTTTAATAAAATTCTCGTAATAAGCGGAATCGTGCATATTTGCAGGGGCGTTTTCGTCTTCCATAAACCAGCCTCTGTAGGTTGCGTTAGACTCTATCATCCAGAGGTTTGGATGATTTTCTACTATGTACGAATAAGCATTAATGCTCCATTTTTTATTGGGGCCACCTATCCAATACACTCTTATTTTTTTTTCGATTTCGGGGGCATCGTGCAGTGCTTGAGCCACATCTTCTAAGCCACCCCAAACCAAGACCCAAAGTGCTTGGTTTGATTTTCTTTTAGCACATTTGATAATCCAGTCTGATCCTTCGCTATTTTTTCTAAAGCCTGAATATGGAGCAGAATCTACCTCTCCTTGCTTGCAAACTGCACGTAACATTTGGGGAGTTGCTAATTTTGAATTGTGCTTTTTCAGTTTTGGAAAATCCTTTTCGTAGAAGTTAATCATCTCTAAAAGGTCTTTTTTGCGACCTTTTCCGAATGGAGAAGAAATCAAACCTTCTATTTGAAATAGGTCAGAATACATCATAAGGTGTATCATAGATTGGTTGTCGTCGGGGTCGGTGCCGCCTATGTCGGTGCTAACGATGATTCTTTTCTGGTTAAAATTTTGACCATAGAGATTTTCAGATGCTATGAGCAATAAAGAAATAAATATTTTAAGAATTATATTTTGCATTGTTAAGCAAACATTTTTTTTGACAATGAAAAAACATAGTAAGTTTGGTCATTATTTTGAAAAAAGATTAATCAATATATCCCGCCTTTGCCTTTACACCTGTTTTTGCCCAATTTCGCAAAGCATCAAAAGTCTTTCCGGTTTGTTCAGGGGTAAAGTTACAATGCCCTTGTCCATTGGTATATTTTACGGTATAAAATTCTTGTTTGCCTTTTTCTTGTATCAAATTTTCGTATCTCACAATGGCCATTTCGGCTGGAATTAACTGGTCATAAATAGTATGAAGCACCAAAGTGGGTTTATCAATATTTCCCGTCCTATCATATTTTCCGAATAATTTATCTTGGGAAATAGTGGATGAAAGTCTCTCTACTTTTTGATTTACCAAAAGATTGTCACGAAACCCACCATAAAGTGTATTGGTATTGTCATAAGGATTTCCGCCACCTTTGATGGCAATATCTCGAAGTACATTTTCTCCAAATGCCAAAGCAAAAGGTAAATCATCAGGCTTTAGATCAAATCTATCTGCGATGTCTGCAGCCAATAGCGAATCTTTAGCAAATATCACTTTTTTTAGTGCCATCGCTTTTCCAAACGCCACATTCATAGAAACTGGTTTTGTCGATTGGGTTTTATCCAAGATTTCAGACAAAGTAGGCATATTTCCAGGAAAAAAAGCGTTAAATGTGGCTATTAAATCAAATTCTTTACGGGTTTGGAGATATATTCTTCCTGACAGTGGACACATTGGAAGCCCACCAACATAGTTTTTACCGAAATTTTCTAAAGTAGCAATTGTAATACCTCCGCCCATCGAATGCCCTGCTATGAAAGTAGAGTCAGGTTTCCCATATTTATTTACAAAATATTGCCGAAGTGCCTCGGTATCATCTACTCCTTGAACCAACGCCAAGCCTTGATTTCGATAATCAGATGCTGCCACAGCAAATCCTCTGTCTGTAAATGGTTTCATTTTTGAAATCCACTCTGGATTTTTACTTTGTAAAGGACTCCCCATAAACTCATATCCATGGGCATACATCAATAGTTTGCCTTTCCAGTTTTCAGGAAAAACGATTCGAAAAGCAGCACCATTTATTGCTCCAGAGTCTATTTTGGCTATTTTTTGTGCAAAAACAACATTTGCAATTAAAAGAAAAGCGATAATTTTTTTCATATTTTTAAGTTTGGTTAATTTTATTTAGCCCCCATTCTTATTGCCCCATCCAATCGGATAACTTCGCCATTTAGCATTTGATTCTCAATGATATGTTTTACCAAATTGGCAAATTCAGTAGGTTGGCCAAGTCTTGGAGGAAATGGTACTTGTTTTCCGAGAGACTCTTTCACGTCTTCAGGCATGGAAGCCAACAAGGGGGTTTCGAATATTCCAGGAGCGATGGCCATAACTCTGATTCCCATTCTTGCTAATTCACGAGCGATAGGAAGGGTCATGGCCACGATTCCGCCTTTTGAAGCAGCGTAGGCGGCTTGTCCTATTTGTCCATCAAATGCAGCCACTGAGGCGGTATTTATGATTATGCCTCTTTCACCGCCTTCATTGGGTTCGTTGTTTTGAATCACATTTGTTGCTAATCTCAAAACGTTGAAGGTTCCTATTAAATTGATATTTACTATTTTAGTGAAAAAATCAAGTCCATGTGGGCCATTTTTGCCAACTACCCGCATGGCTGGGCCTATTCCTGCACAATTGGTCACGCCATTTATTCCACCAAAATGATTCACTGCAGCATCAACAGCGTTTTGAACTTGTTCTTCGCTAGTGACATCGGTTTTTACAAACTTGGTGTTTTTGCCTAATTCGTTTTCTGCTTTTTCGCCTGCCTCGGCATTAACATCAAGCAAAACAGCATTTCCGCCGTTTTCAATAATCATTTTGGTGGTGGCATATCCCAAACCAGATGCCCCGCCAGTAATTAGGAATGTTTTATTTTTTATTTCCATTATTTTTTTGAAACCGGATGGCCCGGATTTACACAGATTAATTTTTTATAAAATAGAAAAACTAAAATTCACGGCCAATCTTTGATTAAATTTAATTTCTGCGTCAATCGAGCTAAATCAGTGTCTTCAGTATTCTTATTTACTTGATTGATTTAAAAACTACCGAAACATTTTTTCTGACAAATGTGCCGGATTTTTCAAAACCGCTCTTTGATTCAGAGATCCTTTGTTGGTGATTTCTCCTAAATCTATTGAGGGCGGTTCTGTTGCTATTTTTGATCTTTCAAATTTGTCTAACTGCCAGTTGAAAGAGTATTGTATTTTTCTAATACTTCATCTAAATATTGGCGTACTTTTTCGTGTAAACAGGCCTCTTAATTTTCTAGGTTTTCACCTATCAAATTTCGGCAAGAATCAGCATTTAAAAACAAAATAGCTCCAATATATTCTTTATAAAGTTCTGACAAAAGCAAGTCTTGCACTACAGGTCATAAATCCTCAATCATTTTGGTTAGTGCTTAAAATTTACACGGCGATATTTAGAAACTTATAAAAGCTTCCAAACTTTAATGACCACATTGTCAGGATTTCTTTCGCCCGTACATAAAAAAATTGAGTTGTTCATCCATTCATATTTGCCGACTGGAGCCTCGAATTTTGGTATTGCCCGGAAATAATATTCTGAAGGATTGACTTTTTCTCCTCTTCCAATTCTAGCAGCAACTTCGGGCGTAGCTACACGCAAACCGAGGTTTTTGATATAAATAATAGCTCCATCGTCGGTTTTCATTTGGTAATGAGCTTCAAGTTCAGCCACACCGTCTTTCCTCACTATTTGCCAATCAGCTCCGCCAGGCAGGATTTCAGCTTTGATTTTTGGGCCTTCAACGGTGCCTCCAATTATAGGAATTATCCTTCTTATGCCGTAGGGTGTTTCTCCCACAATATAGGGCATATTAAGTTTTACTTTGAGTTCGCAGACGTATTCTAGATCGGGTTCTTTCGGGGTATTTTGTGCAAATGACAGAGTCGAAATAAGAAGTAAAAAGGCTAGTAGGCTTTTTTTCATTGTCAAGGTTTTTTATGCAATATTATAAAAACATAAATCTTTTATTTCAAAATACTCAATTTTCTTTTACGGAAAATAACCGCAGTTTTATTAGGTTTTTAGCATGATTGAATAAAATAAATACCATTGTTTCTTGGATATGAAAAGAAATACATGAAAATGCATACAATTTGCTTTTATTTTACTTTCAAGAGTTTGACGCCCTACTTAATTTTGTTAAAGAAATAATAGGATTTATCCTGAAAAAACGATTGGAAAACGATATTAGAAATAGTGGAGTTTGACGAACGCTTAGGAAAAAAACAATGCTTTGCTGACACCAGCAAGGCTGCATCAAAAAATATTTCTTTATCAACAAAGAACAGGCGTTTATTTGGGTGAGGAGGTTTGTCTTCACAGCCCCCAGTAGGGAGTTGAATTTAAGATTAAGAATTGAAGATTAACGATTTACCAAAAACGATTTTCGATTAACGAATATGGATTTTATATTTACAAAAAAAATTTTATGAAAACAGTTTTGGTAACTGGTGGAGCAGGAGAAATTGGTTCGGCTATTTGTCGGAAATTTGCTGAGAATAACTACGGCGTTATAGTCACTTATAATTCGAATAAGGAAAAGGCCGAAAAGCTATTGGCAGAATTAAAATTGATTTCAGAACGAGAAACCATTAATCGTCAATCGACAATCGAAAGTGTCGAACATTGCATCTTTCATGCCCCAACTACTGATGCGGATAAAGTCGCGACCTTGAAGCAATTTGTGCTTGAAAAATACGGAAAATTGGATGTTTTGGTGAACAATGCAGGTATCACCACACCTGTTAAACACGAAGATTTGGACGCCTTATCAGACGAATGGATTGACAAAATAATGCAGACCAACTTTAGAGGAGGATTTTCGATGCTAAGGGCTTTTAAAGATTTACTTTTGAAGTCCACAGAAGAAACGGCTTTGGTTGTGAATATTTCATCCATTGCAGGAATTTATGGCATCGGTTCAAATGTAGCATATTGTGCGTCCAAATCGGCGGTAGATTCTATGACCAGGTCTTTAGCAAGAGCTTTGGCTCCCAAAATCAGGGTAGTGTCTGTTTCACCTGGGTTTGTTGAAGGCGAATATACCAAAAACTTTGATCCAGCTTTTTTGAAAAATCAAATGGATAATACACCACTTGAGAGGTTTGCCAATGGCAATGATGTAGCGAATGTCGTTTTTGCAGTTGCAACGCAGTTGACTTTTTCTACCGGAAATATAATTACGGTAGATGGGGGCAGGTTACTTAAGTAAATTTTGAATTTTTAATGCTGAATTTTTAAAAAGGGCAATATTAATATCGATTTTGCCTGAAAGAAAATATTGTCAAAATTAAGTCTTTTGATTTTGAGTCAATAAGCTTGTTTAAAAAGCTCTTCGCTAAAAGTGAATTTGTTTTATCCAAACAGTTTTTAATAAGTGCTACAAGTATTGATGCTAATATTGAGGAAGCAAATGTTGGTAATTATAAAAAAGACTTTTCTGGTTAAATGGGTATTGCATCTAATGAAAACAGAGAGACTTTATATTGGTTAAGGCTTCTTGAAGAAGGTAATTTTATTTAATTTGAACTCAAAGAATTAAAATCAGATTATGAAGAATTTAGAAAACTATTAACTGCGATTATAAAATCAACATGATACCAAAAAGAGTAGATAGGATGGCTTAAAGAGTCAACAGTGCAGGCTAGTTTGATGCCTTGTTTTCTTTAGTTTTGGTAAATAGTTTTTTTAGATTTTCGGAGTTTTTGTTTTTTGTATTGCTTAGTGATTATGATTAAATATTTAGCTCGAATATTTCTTAAATCAGTTTTTTCATACTTTTATGCTCATTAATGGGTAAAATTGAAATTGGACAAAAAACAAGGAAGTAATTCATTCTTTAATCAAGTAGCCATCGTTACAGGTGCTGGCATAGGAATAGGTTTTGAAATAGCTCGGCAACTAGCTGCAAATGGTGCCAAGGTAGTTTTAAATGATATCGATCAAGACTTGGCCGAGAAAGCTAGTCAGGTTATTTCGAAAGAAGGAGGAATCTGTAGGGCATTTGCGGGTGATATTTCGGAAATGTCTGTCATACAGGATATTATAAAGTTTTCGGTTGAGAATTTTGGTAGATTAGACATCCTTGTGGCCAATGCAGGGATCACCACCTTTGGTGACTTTTGGGAGTATCAAACAGCTTCTATGGAACATTTGTTGCGGGTGAATCTTTTTGGGACGTTTTTTCTTACACAAGCCGCCACCAAACAAATGGTAGTTCAAGGGCAAGGTGGGAGTGTGTTGCTTACATCATCTGTCACGGCACATGCCGCTCACAAAAACTTGGCTGCCTATGGAATGACAAAAGCTGCAATAGATCAGTTGGCTAAGAATTTGATTGTGGATTTGGCACCTCATGGTATCAACATAAATACCATTGTACCAGGAGCGACACTTACAGAACGAACCTTGGAAGATGCCGAGTATATCTCTACCTGGTCGAGAATTACACCGTCTGGGAAGCCAGCCACAATTGAGGACATTGCTCATGCTGCATTGTTTCTAGTTTCGCCACTTTCGAGACAAATCATGGGGCAAAATTTGGTTATTGATGGGGGGTGGACCTCAGTGGGAGTTTCGCCTTATTAATGAGAATTAAAGCAAAATTAAACTTAAATAATTATCAAAATAAAGTTGTCTGGAAAGTCTCCCGTATTACAAATAGCTGTTGTGATTGTTCTTTTTTTGTACAGTACAATTCAAGGTTTATCACAATCTAAAACCAAAAAGAGCAAAGGCGATCCTTCAAATTGGAAACTCGGTTTAGCTTTGTACACTTTTAGCAATATGTCTTTTCCGCAGCAGCTAGATTATGCCGATAGTGCCGGTATTAAATATGTGGAGGGATTTACATTTGCTAAGGCAGGCATCGAACTCAAAGATAGTCTCCTCATGAATTTATCTCCGTCAGGTGTACAACAATTGAAGGCCAAACTTAATCAAAAAGGTTTCAAGATGGAGTCCATTTACATAACTGGTGGTAAAACTGTAGACAACTGGAAACGTGAGTTTGAGTTTGCAAAGCATTTTGGCGTCAAATATGTAACTGCTGAACCGCCTAAAAATATGTGGGATAGTGTAGATAGCTTGGCTAAAGTATATGGAATAAAAGTGGCATTGCACAATCACTGGAACGGAAATAGTATTTATTGGCACCCAGATTCTGTGTTAGCAGCCATTGCACATCATTCGAGTTTTGGTGCTTGTCCTGACCTCGGTCATTATCCAAAGTCTGGCCTGAATCCGCTTGACGCCATCAAGAAATTGGAAGGAAAAATAATAGGAATACATTTAAAAGACATCGCAGCCTACAATAACACCAAAATTCAGGACGTACCAGTTGGTACGGGTGTGATTGATTTTCCTGCGATTTTTGATGAACTGAAAAGACAGGATTTTAGAGGGAATATCAATATAGAAAGAGACACCAAAGAGAAGCCCAATAACTTAAGTTCAGTAAAACAGACCGTCAAATATTACCGTGAAATATTAAGACTTTAAAAGAAAATTGAATGACCTTGACTGTTTAAGTTGTCAGGGAAAAAAATCTTATTCGAAATTCTAACTTTTACAATAAATTAAACTCAAGCCCCAAAATATGATACGTCATTCCGTCATTCTTAAACTAAAAGAGAATATTTCCCATGAGTCCAAGAAAGCTTTTTTTGATGCCGTAGTCAAACTGAGAGAAATTCCTGACGTCAAGACATTTGAGGTTTTGAACCAGATAAGTCCCAAAAATAAGTTTGAATATGGTATTTCAATGGAGTTTGAGAATCAAGAACAGTACGATTCTTATTCCAATCATCCAGCTCATGTTGATTTTATTCAAAACTTCTGGATTCCCAACGTGGAGGACTTCTTGGAAATTGACTATACACCTTACAATAAAATATAAATAAAACATTCATGACTAAGATTTTAGACACAAAGGGGAATGATTATTTCTTAGCGTCATAGCGTCTTAGCGGTAAATCAAAAACATATGAAAAAACTATTGGTTCTGGCAGTTTTAGCCATTTTGTTTTACTCATGCAGTGAGTCCAACCTCAAAAACAAAGTCGATTACGAGGTAAAAATAGATAAGATTGACTCCACTTCTTACAGAGAATTGACCGATTTCAAAGTGAAGCAAATGTCAAGTAATATAATAGGTTTGGAAGCGAATACCGATTTCGGATTTTATTTTTCGGGTTTACATAAGGTAGATTCTTTGAGGTCAATCCAAGCTTACGATGCTTATTTGAAGTCGATTAAAAACGGTGAAGTGGCTGATGCTGGGGCTTATCAAGTGAAAACTTTATTTAAAAGCAAAACTGAAAGATATGAACTTTGGAAACTTCAGTATGTGACTGTGGATGCTTCGCCATATTTTTATGGATCTCATGTTTTTTTGAGCTATTTCAGAAATGATAGTTTAAGAAATACTTATGAAGTAGCCAACAGTTCGACCACTGGTAGTTCATTAAGTTCTATTGTCACCAAAGCCAATGCCCGCATTAAGTCTGACAGTGTGTTGGTTTCTTTCTTGAAAATTACCAAAGCGGCTGATAAGTCAGATACAGCTAAAATCGATAAACTCATCGTGGTTAAATGATTTATCCGTAATGGTGAATTATTGTTTCCTTCAATAATAAAATCATTCCTTAGAGATTTTAGAATTAGTGTAATGGATAAAGTTAACTTCCTTTTTACCTAATTATCTTTTTAAATTAAATGTCAAAAATGAAAATATTTATTTCTACTATTCTCTTTTCTCTGCTAACAATATCGGTTCAGGCCCAAACTTTCGCAGATTCCATACTTATTGAAAACAATCAACGCAGTTTTTATTTTATTCCTGCTCCAAAGCCCAAGGCGGCATTGGTATTCGTAATTCACGGTTCACAAGGTGATGGAGAAGTTATCAGAAAAAGTGATGCTGAAAAGAAATTGGAAGCAATTGCCGCTGATGAAAACATCTTTTTGGTATATCCAAATGGCTACAAAAAGTATTGGAACGAATGCCGAAAAACTGCCAATTCAGCAGCAAACATAGAAAACATCAATGAGGAGGCTTTTTTCGGCCAAATGATAGACTATTTCAAAACAAAATATGATATCAACGCAAAGAAAGTTTTTGCCATTGGAACTTCCGGAGGGGGACACATGGCTTACAAATTGACCCTTACCATGCCAGAGAAATTCAGGGCCATTACAGCATTTATTGCCAATTTGCCCGATACCAACAACCTTGATTGTACCGAAAAACTTGTAGCCAAACCCGTGATGATAGTTAACGGAACTGCCGACGAAATAAATCCTTATAATGGTGGTGAGGTAAAGCTGGGGCCAAAAGTAAATCTCGGTTTCGTAAGGTCAACAGACAGAACTCTTCAATATTGGTCGAGTTTGGCGGGCTATAAAGGCTCTCCAAAAATGGAGACCATGCCAGACCGAGATCCAAAAGATGGCAAAACTGTTGAGAAATACACCTACAAGTCAAAAAGAAAACCAGAAATAACCCTTTTTAAAGTCATTGGTGGTAAACACGATTATCCCAATGATATCGATATTTATCTAGAAGCTTGGAGTTTCTTCAAACGAAATTGATACGCCAATTCAATATACAATAGTTAGCGAAATCGCCGAAATATTAATGAGCGATATGAAATACTGCTCATTAATCGTCAATAAGTATGGGGGACGTACCCAAAAGGCTATGTTGGTCTTTGTGTTGATATTGCCACAACAGGCCATTTCACAAGTTGAAAGTAACTAAAAGGGCATTGATAGAGATAAAAAAGAAGAAGTTGGAGATATTTAAAAGGCTGTCTATTGGTTAGACAGCCTTTCAGTTTTTTATTTTAACATTCGTTTGGGCCTCAAAAGAAACTTTTAATTGAAAATTCACTTTTTCTTCTGAGCGGCCATCCATTCCATTAGGGTAGTTGGTTTGCCGTTTAGTAAAACATCTGAGCCATCGAATTCGGTATGAGACTGATTGGCGTGTGAATAGACCCACGACCAATGACCATTAAAATGGAAGTTTTCTCCTCCATACATTCCCGTAAGGTCTGTCACGTGGTCATAATAGCTAAAATGCACATTTTTTGCTCCTGCTTTTTTTAGTCTCTCATAAACTGGAACAACAGTTTTAACTGGGTCAGTAGTTCTATCGTCTTTTGAATGAATAAACCAAATAGGTACATTCTTGATGCTACTTATTTGACTATCAGTAATATATTGTGATTGGTAGGCCAGTGCACTGATATATCCAGCAGCAAAATAGTTAGGCTCTTTCAAAAGTAATTTCAAAGACATGTAGCCTCCGTTAGAGCAGCCGCCCAGATAAATTCTTTTTTTGTCAATATCGGGGTGGGTATTCACGTAGTTTTTTATCAAAGCCATCAAACCCACATTGTAGGCGTCTTCGCCATTGCCCGACTGCATCTTGCCGTCTTTGTCTTGCATCCAAGCACCTGGTGTTTGCGGAACCAAAACATACGCTCCACCAAAATATTTCTGTATCTCAGGTGAGGCATAATTGGTGGCTTTGTTGCCCATTAGTGCCACACTCGGGTCTGTTCCTCCCTCGCCACCACCGTGTAGCCAAATTATTAATGGAGTCTTTTCTGAGGATGTTTTTGGTTTAAAATCGGCATAGGTTAAGGATTTTCCTGGCTCATATTCAAATTTTCCACCAAAATCAAAATCATCAGCCAATGGGCGGATTTTACCTTTAGCTTTGTTCCAAACTTCGTTAGTTTTGGTATTGGTTACGGTGACTTTATAGTCTACCCACTGATTTCCACGGCATTCTGCTTTTTGTGAGTATTGCAAGGCTGAAGTGATGGGCCAGTTAGGTGCCACATATAAAACCAAAGTGGCAAAGGTGCCTTCTTCCACTCTATTACCTTTGTTGTCAGAAATATACGCATACACTACGGTTCGATTTCCTTTGGCAAAAGCCGGAGGTATCACCGCACAAGGGTGGCTTCGTTCGGCAATTACTTCATAATCAGCCATATTGGCCGTCTTGGTCGATGCATCCAGAGCTATTATGACTTTATTCACTGCAGGTCCCCAGTCGAATGTTTCGATAACCAAGGTATATTCTGGATTATTGTTGGCAAATGCAACCGAGTTTAGGCCGATAAGTAGTAGTAAGAAGATTTTGAATTTCACGATTACGAATCTTTTCATTTTTATTAAGGTATTTTTGTGCAAAATACGAATATATACTCTCCTACAGTCTTTTTAGGTCGAAAAAAGAATGAAGTAATTCCTGCTGTTGTGATTTTTTAACCATTAAGTTTATCTTTTGATGTTTACGTAAAAATCAATTTCAAACTGGCTATAATCAACGAAACAGCCAATAGTTTTCTTAGCGTAGCATTGTTGAATCTTTGGCTACCGAAATAAGAACCAAACAAACCACCAATGATGGTTGCTAAAACAGCCCATTGCATGTTTTCAGGCAATTGAATACCACCTTTTTGTAGCAAACCGTACAAGCCAGAAAGCGAGTTGACAAAGATAAATAAAGCCGATACAGCCGCAGTTTCTTTAAGGTTAGACCACCTCATAAGCAACATCAATGGACTCAAAATTATACCACCTCCAATGCCAATCATGCCTGATAATAAGCCAATTGTAGCACCTGAAAGTAGTCCAGCCCAAATAGGAATTGGACGTTTGTTGCTGAGGTTATCATCAAACTTATAGACCAAGCGAACAATTGAAATGAGAATACAGACTGCGAGTATTTTTTTATAAATAGTGTCGGGAAGTGTCATTGTACCGCCGACAAACGCCATAGGTATACTGGCCAAAGCAAAAGGCCAAAATAATTTAAACTTAAAATGCCCCGCTCTGTAGAAACCTATAAAAGAGAACAAGGAAACAGCAAGGTTCATGACCAAGGCCGATGATTTCATAAGGGCTGGCGACACCGCCATGATGGCCATTACTGCCAAATAACCACTAGCTCCACCATGTCCAACCGAGGAATATAGAAATGCTACAATAGCGAGGAGTAAAAGTAAAATATAAATAGATTGCATAAACTTAGTATCACGATGGTTTATTAAATGTCATAAATTGTCCCATTTTTTATATTCCAAAACTTTTGGAAGTGTTATCTATTGGCAAATATAACCAATTGCTTAGTTTATTTTAGAAGCTTTTCTTGGCCGGCCTTCTAATTTAAATGTCATTGTTTCTATTAAATTTGTATCAAATGTAATGACATGACCAATCAGAATTTACTCATCAAGAGAATTGCCGTTTCAACTTTCTTTTTTGTTAACGGTTTTTTATATGCCAACTGGACCGCTCGTTTACCCGAATTACAGCGTTTTTATGAACTAAACAACGCTCAACTGGGCACCGTTTTGTTCTGTATCGCTTTAGGTTCTATGGTTTCTATGCCTTTTGCTGGCTGGTTGGCTAGTAGATTTGGCTCAGATAAAATCGTCAAAATTGTAGCGATTTTATTTTGCATATCTATTCCGACTGTGGTATTTTCTCAAAATGAGTGGTTCATTAGGCTTAGTTTCTTCTTTTTAGGAGCCGCCTCGGGTTCTATGGATGTCACCATGAATGGCCAGGCGGTTCTGGTTGAAAGGCTTTGGGGCAAAATTATATTCTCGTCCTTTCATGCCATTTTTAGTATCGGCATGGCTTTGGGAGCAGCTACAGGAGGATTGTTTTCAAGTTTTGAAGCTTCCCTTCAAACACATCTCATCATTATAGGCCTTTTAGGCATTCCTCCAATACTTTGGGCTTCTACCAAACTCATCAGAGATCATATTCATGAAGCTGTAGCTTCCTCAAATAATGTAAAAACTGATAATTTCTTGGCTTTTAAAACTATTCTTCCTTTTGGTATAATTGCTTTTTGTTGTATGACAGGCGAAGGTGCCATGGTAGATTGGTCAGCCATTTTTATGAATACCGTGGTAAGGCAAAGCGAGGCAATCAGTGCATGGGCTTTTGGTATTTTTGGTGTTTCTATGACCATTGGGCGTATTTTCGGCGACTATTTTACACTAAAACTTGGAAAACGAAAACTGATGTTGCTTGATGCTTTTTTAGCTATTTTGGGTTTAGGAATTGCACTTTTTTTCGCTTCAGTTTGGAGTACATTTTTGGGTTTCTTTTTGGTAGGTTTAGGTCTGTCTACCATCGTGCCGATAATATTTTCGTCTGCCGGAAATCTCAAAAATATAAGTCCATCTGCAGGAATTTCTATGGCCACGTCGATAGGTTATACAGGTTTTTTTATTGGTCCGCCAGCCATCGGTTTTCTGGCCGAAACCTTCGGATTGAGAATTGGGCTGGTCTTTGTCTTAGGCTTATTTGTGTTAATGACAATTGTTTTAATGCGTATTTCTGAGAAAGAAGATGCGTAGTCTAAGTTGATTAATATCAAAAAAATACCAGTGTAAACTTTAAAATTTTAGAAAATTTGTAAGGTATCCTCTCGAAAACCAAACGAATGCAGAAGTCTCTTGCCAACCTATAATTTTCAAAGGGAACCAATAGCTTCTTTTAAAATTGTGAACGATTTCAATTTTGCATCCAAATCAAAAATATGCGAAGCCACCATGAGTTCATCTATCCCAGTTTCGGCAATGAATTGTGAAAGATTTTCTTTTAACGTTTCCTTACTTCCATAAAAAGTACAAGAAAGCATCTTGTTTACGACAGTCTTAACTTCTGGAATATTGTAACTCTCTGGAAAAGAGCCTGCTGGCCTTAGCGGTTTGCGGGTGTTGGTAATTATTCCTACAAAAAGATTAAGCAAACTACTCAAAAGCAAATTTGCCTCATCGTCGGTATCGGCACCAATGACATTCACACAGGCCATAACGTAGGGTTTTTGTAGTGCAGCCGACGGCCTGAAATTGCTACGGTAAATTTGAATAGCGGCCCGAAACTGTGCGGGTGCAAAATGCGAAGCAAAAGCATAAGGAAGTCCCATTTCAGCTGCCAAATAGGCACTGTCGGTGCTTGATCCTAATATCCAAAGCGGAATATCTAGGCCCTCTCCAGGAAATGCCCGAACTTGAGCATCAACATTGTCATCACTGAAATACATTTGCAATTGCCGCACATCACTCGGAAAAGAATGAGCTGTTTCTTGGTTTCTTCTCATAGCCATTGCCGTTAGTTGGTCTGAACCCGGTGCTCGGCCCAAACCCAAATCTATTCTTCCCGGATAAATGGTTTCGAGGGTACCAAACTGTTCTGCTATAACCAACGGACTGTGGTTAGGTAACATTATTCCGCCCGAACCTACTCGAATACGGTTGGTTTTTCCTGCTACATGACCTATCAATACAGAAGTTGCAGAGCTAGCAATGTACTCCATGTTGTGGTGTTCGGCCATCCAAATACGTTTATAACCAAGGCTCTCTACATGTTGGGCAATTTTTACGGTATTATTGATTGCGGTAAGGTGATTTCCACCTTCGACCACGGTGGCGAGTTCAAGAACGGATAAAGGTATTTTGGTCATTTTGATGCGACTGCTTTATTCAAGAACCCTAAGTTCTTTAGGAAAGTTTGCCTTGGGATTATTAATTATGACTAGCTCCCTAAATTCAATAATTTGCTTAATTTGTTAGTTCACTGAATACTAGGAATTTAGGAACTAAAGAATAGTGCACTAAGATATTGTCCCCAAAAATGATTTTCCAACGCCTTATAGTAGGTTTCGCCAATTGAATATTCCGTTTCTTCCCCAAAAAATATAGTTTTTGTGAAGGGCAGTTACTTCAGCCTTGAAACCAGCATGGATTTATGAATTCTCATAAATTGTAGGTTGAGCAGTTATGTCCGAAGTTTTTAAATATTGCTTGCACTTATTGTGAAAAAGAAAAAAACACCACTTGCAAGGTTAAGAATACAAGCGGTGTTTTAAATTTCTTCGTCAAAGCTCAAAACGGGCTAAGATGATTCAACTTTTTTATACAAAAAGCATGATTATTGTTAGAATAATACCTCCAAGTGTAAAATAAAGTCCTTTTTTGAAGATTTTTGTTCCTGGTAAAAACATCCAAAATGACGATACTACAAAAAAGAATAAAGACAAGCCAAAAAACAAATTTAAGTAAAACAAGGGATCATTGGTTGTGGCTTTGTGTAGGTGCTCCATTTTACCCAAAATAAATGGCAATTCCTTTTTTTCGGCTTTGACTTTTCCTGTTTGAGAATTGTATTGGCCACCTTTAAAATAGATTATTCCGTTTTCTTCTTTTTCAATATTCACCTTCATTTTCAAAATAGAGCCAAGTTCGTAGCCCTTTAAGTTGGGTTCTAAAGTTTTTTCGACTTTTACCACATTTTTAAGAAAATCGGTATTTCTGAATACCATAATGATACCGCTGATGGAGTACACCGCCATGATGCCGGCTAAGAAAAAGCCCAAATAGCGGTGATAAGTCCGCATGGTTT
>CAMCYZ010000042.1 GCA_945885545.1 Spirosoma fluviale | reverse complement strand
CTCGTTGGTTTCGTAAAGCTCCTTTCCCATGCCGCTAAACTGTGCACCTTGTCCCGGAAATACGTATGCTGTCATCTTATCAGAGGTTTTGTTTATGATTGCAAAATTAGTTAAAAAGTTGGTAAGTTGGTAAGTTGGCAAGTTGGTATGTTGGTAAGTTGGAATGTTGGAAAGTTGGAAAGTTGGAAAGTTGGTATGTTGGTAAGTTGGTATGTTGGAAAGTTGGTATGTTGGTATGTTGGTAAGAGGACGAGATGAAAACAAAAGACATATTGTAAGCCTTCGATAAAATCCTGGTGTTCTTTTAAAGCAAAAAATCCCCGAATCACTTCGAGGATTTTTGAATATCTCAAGAAAACTATTCTTAGTTATTTTCTGGTCTAAGGCTTCTTACAGTCTTGCCCGCTCTCCACATTTCTGATTCACGAAGTTCTGCCAACTCCACTTCCAATTTCTCGCGGTAGTCTGGCTGAGAGTTACGCTCGATAGAGATAGAGGCTTCGTTTTGAGTGATTACAGAGTTATACAATTTCTCGAAAACAGGCTTAGTGGCATCACGGAAAGGCTTCCACCAGTCCAAAGCACCCCTTTGAGCAGTAGTAGAACAGTTGGCATACATCCAGTCCATTCCGTTTTCAGCTACCAATGGCATCAACGATTGCGTCAATTCTTCAACAGTTTCGTTGAATGCCTCCGATGGCGAGTGACCATTTGCACGCAATACTTCGTATTGAGCAGCAAAAATACCTTGAATTGCACCCATCAAAGTTCCTCTTTCACCTGTAAGGTCAGAAGATACTTCTTTGTAGAAATCTGTCTCAAACAAATATCCTGAACCTACACCGATGGCCATAGCGATACATTTCTCACGGGCTTTGCCTGTAGCATCTTGGTAAACAGCGAACGATGAGTTCAAGCCTTTACCTTCCACAAACAAACGACGAAGTGAAGTACCTGATCCTTTTGGAGCAGCCAAAAATACGTCAACATCTGCTGGAGGAACGATACCGGTTTTTTCTTTGTAAGTAATACCAAATCCGTGAGAGAAATACAAAGATTTTCCTGGAGTAAGGTATTTTTTAACTGTTGGCCAAAGCTCGATTTGAGCGGCATCAGATAGCAAATAACAAATGATTGTTCCTTTTTCAAGAGCTTCTTCGATTTCGAAAAGCGTTTCGCCTGGTACAAATCCGTCAGCAACAGCTTTGTCGTAAGTTTTACCTTTACGTTGTCCAACAATTACCGGAAGACCGTTGTCACGCATGTTCAAAGCTTGACCAGGACCTTGCACACCATATCCAATCACGGCGATAACCTCATTGCTTAATACTTCTCTTGCTTTTTCAAGGGGAAATTCTTCTCTTGTTACTACTTCCTCCTCAACACCACCAAAATTTAACTTTGCCATTTTTATTAATTACTGATTTGTTTTAAAATTACGTTATATTTATTTTTATATTTATTTGAAATACTTCTCTAATTTTACAATTTCAACCTTAGTGTCAATACCCAAAAAATCATCCCAATCATCTGTTAAAACCCCACATTCTTGTAGTTTGGCAGTTCCTAAAATTATAGCATCTGGCAATTTGATTTTTCTAAGCTTCCGATACTCAATTACCTCATTGGCTATTATAATATCGGTTTCTATTATTTCAATTAATTCGAAAAGGTCTTCGATTATTTTCCTCTCAGAAACATTTTTAAATTCATATCCCAAAACTTCCATGTAGGTAATGATGGACACGATGAAAATATCAAAATCGTAAAAAAGTCGGTCAATATCAATTTTATTCTTTGAAATTGAAATAATGACATTTGAATCTAAGAGAATTTTATTCCCACTCATCTCTTAAACTTCTTTGCCATTTTACAGGACTTTCAATATCATCGAATAAACCAACTTTTTGAAGTTTCAGAAAAGCACTTTTTAGTTTCTGTTTATTTCCAGAAAACTGTGTTTTCTTTTCCAAAGTAAGAACAATCTTAACAGGTTCGTCTTCAAAAAGATTGCGAAGCTCAACTGGCAAATTTATTTTGCCGTCATGTACTACCGAAGAAAACTCCATCGCTCTCATATTCAAAATTATTTACAGCAAATTTCCGAATAAATTCGGCGAAAACCAATTTAACATTTATTATCTTGTAATTCTTCACTGCCCAATCAATTCCCGAATCACAAGAATAAACTTCTCGGCTTCAGAAATTAATGGCTCTATTTCTTCTTTTGTAAATATTTTTACATCCTCATAATCGCCTTTTGTTGAATAAATTTCCGTAGAGAACTCCCAAATCTTTTTTAACAAAACCTGTTTTTATGAATTCATTACTGAAGGTCTCCAGAATGCGACTTTGTTCTGAAACTATTTTTAAATAACAATGCGAAAACTATGTAAAAGCAAGCATAATAGAGCCTATTTGCAACCGTGTTCCAATGATTTCCGATAGAAAGAATTTTAGCTTCCTCAATCGTTTCTAAAGCTCTATCTATTCTGTACTTTATTATTGTCTCTCTCGTAAATCATAAAACAATGCCATCTTCATGCACATTTTGATAAAAGTCAGTAATGGCTTGCCCTTTCTATTCTATTTTCAATAAAGCTCGAAAAACATTGACCAGTTTCCATTTCTTTTTCAAAAAGATTTCTTCTAAAAACTGTCTTTAGAGGCTCGTTTACATTCCTATCCGTCAATATCAAAAAATCCCAACCTGCGTCTTTATTATAATCGCCTCTTGCTCTTGAACCAAACAAAATCACCTCAGCATTCGGGTCAAATTCTTTCACCGTTTGCTTTACTTTTGAGGTAATCTCATAAAATAATTTTGTCTGTACTTTCTTCATTTTTAAATACCGCTAAGTCGCAATGACGCTAAGATAATAAACTAATCATTTTTAAAAATTAGGAATAAAACCTTTTATACATGTTTATGAATGCTCAAAGTAAGCTATTTCAAGTTATCACAGATAATATTCCCATTCCTGATCCTCAGGCAGATACTCCACCAAGCCTTGTGGAGTTTTGCCTATGGCCACTCGACCAGAACGTACAAACTCTATGATTCCATGAGGTTTTAGGTATCTGAAAAAATCAAAAATTTCTTCCTCCGTACCTGTTTTTTGGATGGTTACATAATCCAAGCCCCAATAAACCACCCAAGCCTTATAAATTCTGTTAATGGTATCTATGTCCAAGGCTTTACCGCCAATTGGCGTCGAAATCTTGAAAAGTGCAATTTCGTTATAAACGATTTCGTCATTGAGATATCCAAATACAGCCAAAACTTCTACAATCTTTCTGATTTGGCGAACCAACTTTTCAACCTCTTCACGCTTTTCGTGTTTGATAACTATCGTGAAACGCGAAACACCTTTTCTTACAGTTTCAGAAACGGTAAGAGTTTCTATATTTATTCTTCTACGTGTAAATATTACCGTAATCTTGTTCAAAAGACCGATACTGTTTTCGGTAAATACACAAATAGTATATTGCGTCATAATTTTTCCAATTTGCTGTAAATGTTGCTTTAATCCTCGGTTTAAGTAAGTCTAATCTCGCTCACACTTCTACCCGCAGGTACCATCGGAAATACGTTTTCTTCTTTTTCAACAACAACTTCAAGCACATAACCACCATCATGAGCCAACATTTTGTCAATGGCGTCACTCAATTCATCTCTTTCCGTAATCTTTTCGCCTTCTAAGCCAAATCCTTTAGAAATCATGATGAAATCTGGGTTTTGAAGCTCCACAAATGAGTATCTTTTTTCAAAAAACAATTGTTGCCATTGACGTACCATTCCCAAATAATTGTTATTTAGGATGATAAGCTTAACCGGTAATTTACTCTGAGCAATAGTTCCCAACTCCTGAATGGTCATTTGGAAGCAACCATCACCAATAAATGCAACAACCTCTCTGTCCGGAGCTCCCATCTTAGCACCTAAAGCTGCTGGAATAGCAAAACCCATTGTACCTAATCCACCAGAGGCTATGTAAGAATTATGTCTTTTAAACTCAAAATACCTTGCTGTAACCATCTGATGCTGACCCACATCTACCACCACACAGGCTTCACCCTTGGTTTTATCCGATACCATTTTCACAACCTCAGCCATTTTTATTTGACCTTCAAACTTCAGATCTCTATCAGTAACAGCTTCCTTTTCTCTTGGCTCAAGTTTCCTGAATTCATTCTTCCAGCCAGTATAATCGCCTTTTTTAACCAAAGGCGTAAGCAAATTCAAAACCTCTTTTACGTCACCAATAACGGGAGCTTCAGTTTTCTTGATTTTTTCAATTTCAGCTGGGTCAATTTCTATATGTATAATCCTTGCTTGTTTGGCAAAAAGCGATGCATCACCCGTAACTCTGTCGTCAAAACGCATACCGATGGCAATGAGTATATCACATTGATCGGTCATTACGTTGGGAGCGTACATACCATGCATACCCAACCAACCCATATAGTTTGGATGATCTATCGAAATACCTGAAAGACCCAAAAGTGTACTTGCACAAGGAATGTCCGTTTTTTCGACAAACTCTCTAAACTCCTCCATGGCTTCTGAAATCAAAACACCATGACCGAACAATATATAAGGTCTTTTGGCTTTATTAATCAATTCGGCGGCCTTTTCCACTTGCTCCATCTTTGGAACTCTCCTTGGATGATACCCGGGCAATCCTTCAATTGGTTTATAATCAAAAGGCTTGGTCATACTTTTGATTTGTGCGTCTTTGGTGATGTCAATCAAAACTGGCCCTGGCTTTCCAGCTCTTGCTATAAAAAATGCTTTGGCCAATATCAAAGGTATCTCATCTGGATCAGTTACTTGATAGTTCCATTTACAAATAGGCGTGGTAATACCAATCACGTCGGTTTCTTGAAAAGCATCTGTTCCTAACAAATTAGACGCTACTTGTCCCGTAATGGCCACCATGGGCGTACAATCTATTATAGCATCAGCAATACCAGTAACCAAATTGGTAGCACCGGGGCCAGAAGTAGCCATGCAAACACCTACTCTACCGCTTGAGCGAGCATAGCCTTCGGCCGCATGTGAGGCACCTTGCTCATGACGAACCAAAATGTGATTGATACGGTCAGTGTAGTCGTAAAGAGCATCGTAAATAGGCATAATGGCTCCTCCGGGGTATCCAAAAATGGTATCTACTCCTTCAGCCAAGAAGCATTCCATCAATGCCTGACCACCAGACAAAAACTTCACCTCTTCTATTTTAATGTCTTCTTCCATGAAAGCTATTTCTTTACTCATGGTATATTTGTTTTTGTTTGTTTTTTTCGAGCGTATTTTTTTAGAATTGGGGCTTAGTAAAAAAATTACAAATCTGTAACACAGCCTTTGCTGGCTGAGCTAACGTTTTTCACATATTTCCTTAAAATACCTTTTGTAAATGGCGAAGGTATCTGTTTCCACTGAGCTCTTCTGATGGCCAATTCTTCGTCAGAAACATGAAGCGTCAATGATTTAGTAACTGCGTCAATCGTAATTTTATCACCATCTTTTACCAATGCAATAGTACCCCCTTCAAAAGCCTCTGGCGTAACATGACCTACCACAAAGCCATGGGTACCACCTGAAAATCGCCCATCGGTAATCATGGCTACAGAATTACCCAAGCCTGCACCCATCACTGCAGAAGTAGGTTTTAACATTTCTGGCATGCCTGGCCCACCCTTTGGACCCTCATTTCTAATCACTACTACCTGTCCGGGCTTTATTTCTCCTTTTGACAAAAGTTCAATGGCGTCCTCTTCACATTCACAAACTTTCGCTGTGCCTTCAAATTTCTCACCTTCTTTTCCTGTAATTTTAGCTACGGCACCTTCGGTGGCAAGGTTGCCATAAAGTATCTGCAAATGACCACTAGATTTTATAGGATTGGAGAGCGGACGAATAATTTTCTGATTCTCAAACTCCAAATCAGGAACATCTGCTAAATTTTCTGCGAGTGTTTTACCCGTAATGGTCATACAATCGCCGTGCAATAAATTATTTTTCAAAAGATACTTTAACAAGGTTGGAAGACCTCCAATCGAAAGCATATCCTCCATGTAGTACTTACCTGATGGTTTTAAATCAGCTAAAAAAGGAACACGGTCAGAGATAACTTGTATATCAGCCAGGGTAAAATCAACATCCGCTGCATGGGCAATGGCCAAATAATGCAAAACTGCATTGGTAGAACCTCCAAGAGCCATAACTACTGTTACCGCATTTTCAAAAGCCTTACGAGTCATAATGTCTTTTGGCAAAATATTAAGCTCCAACATGTTTTTCATTGCAGCACCTATAGCTATACATTCAGCGGTTTTACCCTCATGTGTAGCTGGGTAACTTGAAGAATTGGGCAATGTCAAACCCATTGCCTCCATCGATGATGCCATGGTATTGGCCGTGTACATTCCTCCACAAGCACCTGCACCTGGTATGGCATTTCTTATTACACCTTCGTAATCTTCGTCGGAAATGTTGCCTGCAAACTTTTTACCCAAAGCCTCAAATGCCGAAACTATGTCTAATTTTTGTCCTTTATACTCACCCGAACGGATGGTTCCTCCATATACCAACATAGCAGGGCGATTAAGCCTCGCAATGGCTATCATGGCACCTGGCATATTTTTATCACAACCTACAACGGCTATTACTCCGTCGTACCATTGTGCAGAAACCACGTCTTCTATAGAGTCTGCAATCAAATCTCTGCTAGGCAAAGAATATTTCATTCCGTTGTTGCCGTTAGTCATTCCGTCAGAAACACCAATGGTATGGAAAATCAAACCAACCATATCATTGGCAGTGATTCCTTTTTTCACGTGAACCGACAGACCATTGAGGTGCATGTTACACGTATTTCCCTCATAACCAGTACTTGCGATACCGATTTGCGGTTTTTGCATGTCATCTGAAGTAAGACCAATACCGTAAAGCATGGCTTTGGCAGCTGGATTTGTGATTTCTTGCGTAAGGGTTCTGCTGAACTTATTGAGGTTTTGCGACATTTTAATTTTAATGTAGTTTGTTATTCAGCGAATATTCGCTGAAATGCTTATTTCAACTCTACAAATAAAAAAACATAAAATAATAATTACAAATAAAACTTGTAAAAATCTGTAGCAAACCACCTCCTTGTTGAATTAGTGAAATATCGCACTTAAAAAAGTACAATTATTTAGAGTCCATTCCCTCCAAATTGAACATATCAAAGCCTTCGTTTTTCTTTTTTTGGCCAAAATTATAGCGAATATTGATGCCGAAACGGCGGGAATCGTTGCGACGAAAGCCTTTGGCGTTAATATTTCCTTGGTCAAGCGTAAAAGAGTAGTTATTAGAAAAAAACAAATCACGCACCTGAGCCGTAACTACTAACTTCTTGTTGAAAAACTGCCTATTGATGCTCAAATCTAAGTTGCCAAAGTTACTCAGCTCATAGAATTGTTGCTGACCGTTGGTTCTGTAAAAACCATTCACGTAAAGTGAAGAACGAGAATCGAGCCTTAATTGATGAAAGGTAAAAAAGGACCAAGTTCCTTTTGAAAATGTAATAGGCTTGCTGTCTATTTGGCCGTCGTAATCATTAAACATAAACATGGTACCTACCACGAAAAAATACTTTTTACCTGGTGGAATAGCTCCCAAAAGTCTAAAATAGGTTTCGGTATTTTTGCCGAGGTTTTGATAGGTACGATACGAAACTCTGGCATCAGCTTTAGCCTGCATCACTACCGAAGTAAATATATCCTTTACATAATTTCGACCAATGGCAAAAATCGGCCTTTCGTCAAAACTTATATTGGCCTCTATGTTGTTGGTAAACTGCGGCCTAAGCGATGGATTTCCGGCCTCGTAAATATATTGGTCCACAAACCGAGGAAAAGGATTCAAGTATTCATAAACCGGCCTGCTGATGGTTCTGCGGGCAATCAAATAACCTCTAAGGTCATAAGAAGCTATTTTAAAGAGTTTTCTGCTGAAGAAAATATAAGGAAAAAGGTCTGTTCTGTTGATGCTAAAAGTGGTATCCGAAGGCACAGTTTGACGGCCTTTCATGACCGTATTTTCCAGTCTCGCACCAGTTTTAAGTACATATTCCCCAAAACTTTTTGACATCTGAAAGTAGGCCGCATTGATGTTTTCATAATAATCAAAAGCATTGGTTCTGAAAGCATCCTTGGTGGTGTTGGCATTTCTGGTAATGGTATAATCCGTTTTGCTGTCAAAATTCTGAATGGAAGTTTTGAGACCGGTCTCCAGCGTAAATTTTTTAGGAAAAAGATATTTAAAATCTAGCATCGAAGCGAACAATGTTCTGGAATTGAGCCAGTCACCTGCACCACTGAAATTTATGGGTGTAGGCATCACAAAATTGGTATTGTAATCCTGCCCTCCGTTGGTCTCAAAATAATCCAAAGATGCATCAAACCTTAACTCCGAGCCTTTTTCATCAAATTTAAACTTGGCATTTATGCCTTGATTGATATTGTAGTTTTGGGTATTATTTTCTACTAGATTGCTATTTTGGGAAAATTTTTCAACAAAACTTACTGAATTCACTACCTCACTGTTGTTTTCAATTCGGCTTTGGTTGTCACTATAACTTAGCCTACCGTCATATCCAACTTCTAGCTTTTTAGAAATATCAAAATTCGCCCCGAAACCTGAAAAAATACTATAGGCAGGAAAGATTGAATAACTGTCAGTATTTAGATTTCGATTCTCGGCACCCAAAACACGCTCAAACGTAGATTCGTCGAAAGTTTTTCGGTGGTTAAAGTTCAGGCTGAGATACGAACTCCGTGTTTCTTGACTTCTATTGAGATTGATACCCACAAACTGATTCCCGAATCTTCCTTGATTAAAACCTGCGTTTACCGTACCCGTTCTTCCCAATTTTACGCCTTTTTTCAAAACAACGTTGACTGCTCCACCCGAACTAGAGGCATCCATACTAGCAGATGGCGTACGGATAATTTCTATTTTTTCGATACTGTTGGGTGGCAAACTCTTAAGAATGGAAGCAATATCGGCAGGCCCAAGCTTTTGCTCACGACCGTTGATATAAATTCTCGCCGGGCTCGAGCTATTCAGATAAACATTACCGTCTTGATCTACAAACAGACCTGGAGTTTTTTCTATCAACTCAAAAGCATTGGTACTCATACCTGCCAAAGGCTCCGGATCTACGATAGTTTTGTCGTCTTCTTGCCTCATGAGCGGTTTTTTGGCCGTTACTGTAACCGAACCAAGGATTTGAGAATCATCTTGTAAAGTAAAAATATAGGGTTTGCCTTTTTCAGACGTTTTTATTACTGTGGTGAAAGACTTGTACCCTACCGAACTTGCTTTCAAAAGATAAATAGAATTGGCTTTAAGATTAAAATCCACCTTTCCAGAAGTGTCTGTGAAGTTATTGAGTTGAAAAGATTTATTCAGGGAATCTCTAAGATTGACGGTAACCCCAAACAGCGGAGCCGAAAACTTATCGACAAACTTTACTTGTATTTTTTGTGAAAAAGCTTTAGGGCCTATGTTGAAGATTAGGAATAGTATGAATAGCTTTTTCATGCTGATTTGCGAGAGACAAATTTAATTGGATTCAAAATTAGGCATTTTTCAAGAATTTCATTGTCAGAAATTGATGAACGGCTAAGCAATCAGTATTTCCTGTCCCTCATTTCATTTAGATTTCCCTCCCAAGTAACTTGTCCAAACAATTCTATCATTTTTAAACGTTTCAGGAAAGCTAAATGTAACCTCAATGCCTCCTCAACTATTTCATCTTTAGTTTTTAACGGTGACAAAAGTTCAGCTTCCTCCAAAAGTATGTTTTCAATTTGAAGTTTAATTTTCATTTAAATTCTTTGATAATTGTTTCTAAAAATACAAACTTAATTGGGTAAAAAAAGTATCCGCATTCTTTAACTCACACAAAAAAGGCCGACTCCCCAAAGAAACCAGCCTTTTCAAAATATCTTAAAAAAACTAAAAACCTCACTTCTTCTCCGCCAACTCCTGGATTTTTTGATGAATCATTACTTGGTTGGAGGCAATTTTTGAGAAACCTCTCACGTCGTCACCTGACCAAGCGTTGTTCATTTCGCCATAGCTGCCAAATACAGGCGACATGAGGTCAAAGTCTGATTTTATACCCAAAATCTGGAAATTATAAGGAGCCAACTGAATCCTTACCACACCCGAAACATTACTTTGGCTGTTGTCGAAATAGGCTTCGATATCACGCAAAACTGGCTCATTAAACTGTCCTTCGTGAAGCAACATACCATACCATTCAGCCAAGTTTTGCTTCCAATATTGTTGCCATTTGGTGAGCACATGTTTCTCTAGCAAATGGTGTGATTTTATAATAATCAATGGAGCGGCAGCTTCAAATCCTACTCGACCTTTGATACCGATAATGGTGTCGCCCACGTGCGTGTCACGTCCGATAGCATACGGCGAAGCCAACTCATGTACTCTTCTGATGGCCTCCACTGGATTTTTAAACCTGCGGTTATTTACTGCTTTTAGTTCGCCTTTTACAAACTCTAAAGTTATTTCAGAAGGTTTTTTCTTAGTCAATTGGGTCGGCCAAGCACTCTCAGGGAGGTTATCCCATGAATTTAAGGTTTCTTTTCCACCTACTGAAGTTCCCCAAAGACCTTGATTGATAGAATATGTGGACTTGTGCCATTCACGCACCACGCCTTTGGCTTTCAAGAACTCTATTTCTTCTTCTCTCGAAAGTTTTAAATCTCTGATGGGTGTGATAATTTCAGCTTCAGGAACGATAATTCTGAAGGCCATATCAAACCTCACTTGGTCGTTGCCAGCACCGGTAGAACCGTGGGCAATGGCCGTAGCTCCAATAGACTTGGCATATTCTGCCACAGCGATGGCCTGAAAAATTCGCTCAGCACTTACCGAAAGTGGATAAGTATTGTTTTTCAGGATATTTCCAAAAACCAAATATTTGATACATTCTTTGTAATATTTGTCTGCAACTCGGGCCGTGTAGTGAGATTTTACGCCCAATTCGTACGCTTTTTTCTCAATGTCAGCTACTTCGGCATCTGTAAAACCTCCGGTATCTACCAACACAGAGTGAACTTCCATGCCTTTTTCTTCACCAAGATACTTTACACAAAACGAAGTATCTAATCCGCCACTATAAGCCAAAACTACTTTTTTCATCTTACTGCTTTATTGAAAACCTAAAATTTCCGCAAAATTAGGACTTAATGGCTTTAATTGGAAGTTTTATCAGTTATTGTTTGCACTGGAAACCAAAAAAATCTCTTGAGAAAAACCCAAAGAGAACTTTTGCCAGTAGAATTACAATCAACGCAATTCTTTCTTATATTTTTCTATGTGTGCTTTTATTCTTCCTATCCTATTATCTGGACTTGGGTGCGAACTCATGTACTCATCTCTGCTTCTACCACCTGATGCTTCTGCAAGAATTTCCATAACCTCTATCATCGATTCTGCATTGTAACCCGCCTTTAACATATATTTCACACCAAATTCATCAGATTCCAACTCATCGTCTCTACCGAATTTCATGAGCTTAACCTGAGCCACATAGTTGGCTATTTGAGAGGCACCCATGTCGCCAGCAGCAGCAGTGGCTGCCCCTGCCAAACCCTGATAAAACTCGGCTTTGGCCATCTGCTCTGAAGAGTGCCTGTACACTACGTGTGCAATTTCATGACCTAAAACTCCTGCAATCTGATCCTCCGATTTGAGTCTACTCAGCAGCCCAAGGGTTATAAAAATCTGTCCGCCAGGAAGAGCGAACGCATTGACCGTTTGAGGATCACGAAGAACGTGAAAATCGAATTGAAACGGGTTTCCATGGCCAAATGACTCCACTTCTCTGGTGAAAGCAAGTACAAGCTCACTACCTATGGACTTAACTTTTTTTTGTACTTTATCGTCAGGATAAAGACCGCCATACTCTTGAGCCATCTGTGGTGCAGACTGTAAGCCCATAGCAACTTCCTCGTCTAGCGACAAGCTAACTTGTTGTTGTTCACCTGTTAATGGATTTTCTTGGGTTTTGCCATAGTAACTCAAAAGAGCCATACCGGCCATTACCAAACTAATCACTAACCTTAACTTCAGACCATTGCTGTTCATAATTCTATCTTAAAATGAAATTTTCCTTGTAATTCCGAACCTAAAATTAAGATAATTTATAAACAAAAAAAACCGTTTGTGGTTAATAATGTCAATGAATCGAAAAAAGGTAAAAATATTTTTGTTACTAAATTTTTGATGTAATTTTGAAATAAAGAATTAAAAAAATATACTACTCCTAAATAATGACAGACGCAGACCTAAAACTCACCGAACCTTTACTGACTGAAGACCCAAACAGGTTCGTAATTTTCCCTATCAAACACTCTGATATTTGGGAGTTTTACAAAAACGCTGAGGCTTCATTCTGGACAGCCGAAGAGTTAGACCTTTCACAAGACACCAAAGATTGGGAAGCAATGAATGACGGCGAACGCCACTTTATCTCTCATGTTTTGGCATTTTTTGCAGCCTCAGACGGTATCGTTAACGAAAACTTAGCCGTTGGCTTCCTTTCAAATGTACAATTTCCGGAAGCCAAATGTTTTTATGGTTTTCAGATCATGATAGAGAACATTCATGCAGAGGTGTATTCTTTACTGATAGACACTTATATAAAGGACCAAAAAGAAAGGGACAGACTTTTACATGCGATAGACCATATTCCATGTGTAGCTAAAAAAGCCGATTGGGCGATGCGTTGGATAGAAAACGGCAATTTTATTGAGCGTTTGATAGCTTTTGCAGCTGTGGAAGGAATATTTTTTTCGGGGTCATTCTGTTCAATTTTCTGGTTGAAGAAACGCGGTTTGATGCCTGGCTTGACCTTCTCAAATGAGTTAATTTCAAGAGATGAAGGCTTACACAGAGATTTTGCCTGTATGTTGTATACAGAGTATATCAAAAACAAAATGAACCCTGCTGACGTAACAAAAATTATTACTGATGCGGTAGAAATAGAAAAAGAGTTTGTTTCTGATTCGTTGCCAGTTTCTCTAATTGGCATGAATGCCCCTCAAATGTGTCAGTACATCGAATTTGTTGCTGACCATCTTCTAGAGCAATTACAACTACCAAAGGTGTACAATGCTACCAATCCATTTGACTTTATGGATTTGATTTCGCTTCAAGGCAAGACCAACTTCTTTGAGAAAAGAGTGGGCGAATACCAAAAAGCTGGTGTAACATCCGATAGAGACAAAATGTCGTTTTCGTTGGATGAAGACTTTTGATTTGATAATAAATTTCAGAGATAACAATTTAAAGCCTCACTCAGTAAGTGGGGCTTTTTATATTTACTATTAACCTAAACAATTGTTTTCAATACATATAAACTACGCCAAGCCGAGCCACATAGCCATTTTACTGTAAAACATTCTGATTTTCAGTAAGGCAGAAATGCTTCAAGAGCAAGCTCAAAACATCTATTTATTGAGAATATTTTGTAAAAATGCGGTCAGAATTTTCAGGCCATTCTCAAAATGTTTGTTGTTGTTGATGATAATGTCGGCGTCTTGCTTGGTAGGTTTTATGAATTTTTCATAAGTAGGAGCCACATGATTTTCCCATCTGTAGAGCACCGAATCCAAATCATAGCCACGCTCATTATTGTCTCTGATTATTCTTCGACGGATTTTGATATGCTCCAAGGCATCTATAAATACTTTAAGATTAAGCAAGGCCGAAATGTAAGGATCATGAAAAACAAAAATACCTTCTACAACGATAATGGGGGCTGGTTTGAAAACCAAAATATTGGGTTCTTTATCAAAAATATCGAAAGTGTATTCTGGCATTCTAACCTCTTTACCGTTTTTGAGGTCGTTGATGTGTTGCGAAAACAATTCAAAATCGATGGATTCGGGTAAGTCGAAATTCTCAACTTTATTCTTGTCTTTTGGCACCAAATCACGGGTTTTGTAATAATTATCCTGCGAAATAAGACAGACCTCGTCCTTTGTAAAATGGCTTAGCAAACTATGAAGAAAATAAGTTTTACCCGAAGCACTACCTCCCGTAATACCGATTATGTAAGGTTGAGCCATTTAAATCACCAAAATTGTTAAAAAATTAAAATTTCGGTTACAAAACTAATAAATCTCGTTGTGGAATTGTCCTTTTTTAGACAGAAAACATTTTTCCTAAACCAATATATTTCAAATTTCGTTATAAAAAGACTATGAATACAATATCAATTTTAGGCTGCGGATGGCTAGGCAAACCTTTAGCTTTGGCTTTCTTGACAAAAAACATGAAAGTAAAAGGCAGCACAACTAGCTCAGAAAAAATACTTACGCTGTCAAATGCAGGAATTGAGGCATTTCATATAGCTTTTCAACCGGAGTTCGTTGGAGACGATGCATTTTTTAAATCCGAAACATTAGTAATAAACATTCCGCCCAAAGCAAAAACATTTGGGGAGGAATATCATCTTACACAAATAAAAAACATACTTAAACTATGTGAAAAATCAGAACAGCTACGTAAAATAGTGTTTGTGAGTTCTACCTCGGTATATCCCAACCTAGAAAAAAAGATGAAAGAAGAAGATGCCGATGCTTCTCATTTCTTGGTTAAGGCTGAAAATCTAATAATTGACTTTTGTAAAAATAACAGAAAACAACATTTGATTGTAAGATTTGGGGGTCTGATGGGCTATGAAAGGAATCCTTGTAAATATTTCACTACCCAAACTTCGACTGATTTTTCGAGGGTCAACTACATTCATCAAGACGATGCCGTTGGTGCAATCTTGCGTTTGATAGAAGAAAACATTTGGGACGAAATATTTAATGTCGTTAGCCCCGAACATCCCACTAGAGCGGAAATATGGACAAAGTGTGGCGATAAAACAAGACAGGCCATAACAAAAAGCAGAGATTCATCAAAAAAAACAATCTCTGCCGAAAATTTCTTGTGCAAAAGCAATTATAAGTTCATCTACCCTGACCCTTTGGCATTCAAGTATTTATAAGTTTTAAGTTACTAAAAAAGCACTAAAAGGCCCTCAGGCTCAAAAATAGTTTTAAATATTTTTCAAAAACTGCTTGGAAGAATTAGACACATAGCTTAATTTTGCACCCACATTACAGGATTGGCTTATGGTGTAATGGTAACACAGCGGTTTTTGGTGCCGTTATTCCAGGTTCGAGCCCTGGTAAGCCAACAGAAAAAGTCGCTTTCGAGCGACTTTTTTGTTTTTAACCCTTCTCCTTCATCATTTTCGTTTTATTACTTGTTTATCCTGAAACTTTTTGCCTAATTGAATTCTAAATAATATTCAATTCTTTACCCATGAGTTTTACCGAAAAAGAACTTCAACAAATAGCCGAACGTGGTAGCGATTTAAAAACCATAGAACAACAAATAGAAAACTTCAAGTTGGGCTTTCCGTTTATGACCGCCAAAAGAGCCGCCACCATAGGCGACGGCATGATAAAATTGGAAGAAAAGGAACTGAATGAATTTCTTGAACTTTTCAACCAAGAGGCTGCCAAAAAGAAGCTTTTGAAATTTGTGCCTGCCTCAGGAGCAGCTAGCAGAATGTTTAAGTCGCTTTATGCCGCCAAAGACGAGGGCAAGTCGGATAAGTCTGTGGAGCAATACCATGAACACATCAATGCATTTGCTTTTTATAAAAGTCTAACTAACTTCTTAAAAACCAATGACAAACAAGAACAACTCGAAGCTCTTCTTGGCTCTAATGGACTTGACTATGGAAACTTACCCAAAGGCCTTTTGGAATTTCATGCTTATGGCGATACCACACGCACAGCATTGGAAGAGCACTTGGTAGAAGGAGCTCAATACGCCAACAATAAGGGCAAAGTGAGGCTACACTTTACGGTTTCGCCAGAACATAGAAAGAAGTTCAAAGACCTGATAAATAAGGTTTTAAAAAGCTATGAAGCCAGCTATAATGTAAAATTTGACATATCATTTTCAGAACAAAAAGCCTCGACGGATACCATTGCTGTGGGTATGGACAATGAGCCGTTTTTAGATAGCAAAGGGAGCTTACTCTTCAGACCGGCTGGACATGGGGCATTGCTCGAAAACCTCAATGATGTAGATGCCGATATTATTTTCATAAAAAATGTAGATAATGTGGTGCCCGATCATCTAAAAAGCGAGACTATTCTTTACAAAAAAGCATTGGCTGGATTATTACTGAATTTTCAAAAACAGATTTTCTATTTCCTTAAAAGATTAGAAAAGCCTGAACCTTCAGTTTATATGGTAAACAAGGCAATCAGATTTATCAAAGATAATCTGAGTATAGAAACGCCAAAAGGATTTAGAAATTGGACTCCCGATGAGAAATACAAGTTTGCGATTTCAAAACTCGACCGCCCGCTTAGAATATGCGGTATGGTAAAAAATGTAGGTGAACCAGGCGGTGGGCCGTTTTGGGCAAAAAACACTGACGAATCTGTTTCGCTTCAAATAGTGGAATCGGCCCAATTTGACATGAAAAATAAAAAGCAAAAAGAGATTTTTGAAAATGCTACGCATTTCAACCCCGTGGATTTGATTTGTGCGACCAAAAATCACAAGAAACAAAAATACGATTTGCTTAAATTCAGAGACCCAAAGACAGGGTTTATTACAGAGAAATCGCAAAATGGTAAAACCCTGAAAGCTCAAGAATTGCCAGGACTCTGGAATGGAGCCATGTCGGATTGGAACACCCTTTTTGTGGAAGTACCGTTAATTACCTTCAACCCTGTAAAAACAGTAAACGACTTGCTCAGAAAAGAGCATCAACCAGCCTAAATACGGTTTTGATAAAGCAGAAAAGAGTGGACTACCACTCTTTCTTGCTTTTGGTGCTATTAGTAAACTCTCTCCCCTTTTTTTACCCATACCCCCCATTTTTTATTGTAAGCATGTACCTTTTGAGTAGGCTTATTATCCATATCCACTACCACATTTCCTTGATTTACCCACTCAAAAATACTGCCGTAACAATTTCTTACGTTCGTGTAGCCTGCGGCCAATAGTTTTTCACCTATTTTTTCGCTTCTGACGCCTATTGAACAATAAACCACAATTGGAGCATTCTTGGAAATATCTTTGACACTTTCAATGTCAAATTCTTTGAAACCCACAAATCTTGCATTTTTCAAATGACTTACTTCGTATTCTTCTCGCTCCCTAGCGTCCAAAAGAAAAACATCATTCTTTTTTGTTTTCAGTTCTGCAACCATAATAATAGGTACCGTTTTTTTTATCATGCTTCTTAAAAGCAAATCAAAGGACTTGGATTGGGCAAACACAGCTAGGGATGGAAAAAGGAACAAAATAATAAAAATGATTTTATTCATTAATTGGATATTTGACCATTACAAAACAAAATAAAATCAATAAAATTTCATAAATTTCGAAAAAAACCAAATAAACAAACTATGCGATTCATTAAACACTTTTGGAGCTACCTAGTCATGGTTGGCTTGATATTTTTGCTCCATCAACCCATCGGCATGCTTCCTCCACTGGGCAGACTATTCAGTCCTTTTGAAGGATTTTTACAAAATAGCAACACCAAAAATAGCCTCAGCGACGAAAACCTTGACCTCTCTGGTGTGAAAGAAGAAGTAAAGATAATTTATGACGATAACCAGGTCCCGCACATTTTTGCTAACAATGAAGACGATCTCTATTTTGCCCAAGGTTATGTTATGGCAAAAGACAGAATCTGGCAGATGGAATTTTACACCATGGTAGCGGCAGGACGACTGACCGAAATTGTAGGTGAAAGAGCCTTAGAATATGACAGATATAACCGAAGGCTGGGTATGGCAAGAGCTGCAGCCAAAATTGCTGAAAATCTCAAAAATGATCCTGTATCTAATAGAATTCTAGATTCTTATGCGGCTGGAGTAAACAGCTACATTACTCAGATCGACTATAAAAACCTACCCGTAGAGTACAAAATATTGGGTTATAAACCTACCGAATGGACCCCATACAAGACCATTCTCATGCTCATGAATATGCGAAGCACCTTAAATGGCGGAAGTGATGATTTCAGAATCACTAATGTGGTGGATCAGTATGGTTTTGATACGGTAAAAGATCTTTTCACAGATTATCCTGCGGAGGAATCACCGATAATTCCAGCAGGAACTCCTTGGAACTTTAGCCCACTGCCTGTAAAAACGCCTTCAAAGATTATGGCCAGCAAAAATGATGATAAACTAATCGTAAAAATACCAAGTCCAGCACCAGAAATAGGGTCAAACAACTGGGCAGTGGGCGGAGCGAAGTCTGCCACCGGTTTACCGATTTTATCTAACGACCCACACCTTGGTCTTACCTTACCCTCTATCTGGTATCAAATGCAGCTGAGCTGCCCTACTGTAAATGTTTATGGTGTGGCGTTGCCTGGCTGCCCAGGCATAGTGATAGGATACAACAAAGACATAGCTTGGGGAGTAACCAATGTAGGTAGCGATGTGATGGATTTTTACAAAATAAGATTCAACAATAAAGAAAAAACACACTACATGTATGACAATAAGTGGAAGCCAACCACCAAATACACAGAAGAATTTAGACTAAAATCCGGATTGGTGATTAAAGATACTTTGATATATACGCACCACGGACCAGTAGTTTATAACGAATCAAAAGAAACTAATTTCAACAAAAATGCTCCAGCAGGCCATGCTATGCGTTGGGTTGCTTTAGAAACTTCTGGCTCAGACCTAATGATATTTTACTACCTCAACAGGGCCAAAAACTACGACGACTACAGAAAGGCATTGACTTTCTACACTGCACCGGCTCAGAATTTTATATTTGCAAGTAATCAAAATGACATAGCCATTACGCCTAATGGCAAACTTCCCTTAAAATGGAAAAACCAGGGTAAATATATTTTAGATGGCTCGATGCCAGAACACGACTGGCAAGGATGGATACCTGCCGAACAAAATCCAACCGTAAAGAACCCACCACATGGTTTTGTAAGCTCGGCCAATCAGTTTTCAACAGACCCAACCTATCCTTACTATTTGGGGTGGCGTTTTGCAGCACCAAATCGTGCGGTAAGAATAAATGAAAGGCTAGCGGCTATGAGAAATGCTAACGCAGATAGCCTGAGATCAATTCTGAACGACAACTTCAATGTGGCGGCAAGAAGAATTCTCCCAACCTTAATACCAATTCTTGAAACTTCAAACGATGCCAGCATTGCACCTGCCAGAGATATCATAAAAAAATGGAATCTGATGAATAATCCAGATGCAGTGGGTGCTACTATTTACGAACGATGGGTGAAAGAGCTTGAAAACTGGATTTGGAATGATGAATTTCCTACCGAACAGTTTATGTTGCACCCAACCGAAGACCGCACTTTCGAAATGCTCAAAAAAGAAGCAACAGCCAAGTGGTTTGACAACAAAAACACCAAAGATAAAATAGAAACCATGAATGATATGGTAGTGGGCAGCTTTAAAGCCACCCTCGACAGCCTAACAAAATACAACGGGCCACTCAAACCTGAAACTTGGGCTTGGGGTACAGTTAAAAACACCTCCATAGGTCACCTTGGAAAAATTCCTGGATTTTCAAGAACAGGAATAATGAATGGTGGAGGAAGAGGAATTGTAAATGCAACAACAGAATCTACCGGGCCATCTTGGAGAATGGTGGTTGAGCTTGACAAAGAATGGCCACGTGGATATGGACTTTATCCAGGCGGACAATCGGGCAATGTGGGTAGCAAATACTACGATAACATGGTGGACAAATGGGCTGCCGGCAAACTCGACACCTTGGTTTTTATGAAAAACAAAGACGAGAAATCGGTCAGACTGACTAGAACAATGACAATTAAACCTAAAAAAATAAAATACTAGACTATGTTATACTTATTGATATTGATAATTGGAGGCATAGCCTCATATTTTGGTCCATGGTGGATTATTGCCCCAGTGGCCTTAGCTCTTTGTTGGTGGAAAGCCAAAACCCCCAAAGAAGCTTTTTGGATATCTGCCTTCGCCACTTTTTGTTTATGGATTGGCTATGCAACATTTCTAAACGCAACAGCTGATGTGAATTTAATAGATAAAATTGCCGAAATGTTGTCTGGCGGAGTAGGTTTACTTTCTAAAATTCCGAAAATAGTTTTAGTTTTCACAATAATGACGATTATTGCAACTTCTATCGGTGGTTTTGCGGGTATGTCCGGCGTGCAGATGAGAAGGTATTTTAAATGATTTTTAAAACAAAATGGACATTTGAGATAGTCGTCCATTTTGTTTTTTGAAATCGATACATATTCTCGTTTTCTTTAGATTAATCATTAAAATAATTATATTTGCACCCTTATTCAGAAAATAAAACATATAAATGAAAAAAATAAGCTTACTATTTTTAGGTCTTTCGATGGCCATTTTGGGTTGTGACAAAGCAGCTGGCGACTCAAAAACTGGCGGTCAGCCGTCAGGCAGAATTGTATATGTAAATACAGATACATTATTAAACAACTACGAGTATTACAAAGATGTAGTGAAAGAATTTGACAGCAAGAGATTTGCTCTTGAGAATGATTTGGCTAAAAGAACACAATCGTTCCAAAACGAAGTGGCTTTGTTTCAAAGACGTGCCCAAGCAGGTGGAATGTCTGAAGAGCAAGGAAAAAGTACGCAGATGGCTTTGCAACAAAAAGAGCAGGACATTATGCAGTTTAGAGACAATGCAGCTGGAAATTTACAACAAGAACAAGCCAAAAAAACAGACGCTTTGTTGACAAACATCCAAAACTATTTGAAAAAATATAACTCAGGAAACAAGTTTGACATGGTGATTGGTTACTCAAAAGGCGGTGGTGTATTATATGCCAAAGAAGACTTGGACATTACACAAGAAGTATTGAAAGGACTTAATGAAGAATATAAAGGCTCGGGTAAAAAAACAGCGGCTGACACTACAGCAAAATAATAACCCTCCTATCAAAGAAATTCTAAAAGGCGAGACCAAAATCTCGTCTTTTTTAATGCTTAAAACTTACGTCTCAGCTCAAAGTTCATACCCAAATACACTTTTCTCACTAGTTCGTCAGCGGCCAATTCTTCAGCGGTGCCTTGTCTCAGAATTTTACCTTCGAAAAGCAAATAGGCTCGGTCTGTAATAGAGAGCGTTTCGTTAACGTTGTGGTCAGTTATCAGAATACCAATATTTCGGTGTTTGAGTTTAGCTACAATACTTTGTATTTCTTCCACAGCAATGGGGTCTACTCCTGCAAAAGGCTCGTCTAATAAAATAAATTTAGGGTCCACAGCCAAAGCACGGGCAATCTCCGTTCGCCTTCGCTCACCTCCTGAAAGCACAATTCCTTTATTTTTTCTAACATGAGTCAAACTAAATTCTTCTAAAAGCGATTCGGTTTTTTCTTTTCGCTCTTGATTGGTCATTTTTGGCAAGGCCAATTCCATTACGCCAAGGATATTCTCCTCAACTGTCAAATCTCTAAAAACAGACGCCTCTTGAGCCAAATATCCTATACCAAGCTTGGCTCTTTTATACATGGGAAGGCTCGTAATATCTAAGTCATCAAGAAAAATCTTACCCTCGTTGGGTTTTACAAGTCCTACCGCCATATAGAACGAAGTGGTTTTTCCGGCACCATTCGGCCCCAATAGACCCACAATTTCGCCCTGAGCCACTTGGTAACTCACTTCGTTGTTCACAAGCCTTTGTCCGTATTTTTTTATAAGATTTTCGGTGCGTAATATCATTCTGTATCAATTTGGATGTAAAAATACCAATTTATTCTTTATGTGAGGATGTTAAAAAATGTTAGGTTTAACTAAAACTTTATATCCCTCACAAACAACTGAAGCGTAGTTTTGTCTCTAAACGTATTTTCCTCAATCGAATACGCCATACTAAATTTATTTCCGGCTTTTAGACCTTGATAAAAATCATCTACCATTCCGAAGCCGATGGCCGAAAAGACTGAGCCTGTGTCTTCATCCAATACCTCCAATTTTAGGTGTTTTTCCTTTAAAATTCTTGGTTCAGCTGATAAGGAAAGGTTCTCAGAAACAAAAATGGGCTGCATATTATGAGGACCAAATGGAGCCATTTGCTTCATGATACGGTAAAACTTCGGACTGATTTCCGACAAATCTATTTTGATATCAATGTTGATTTTTGGAATTAACTGCTCTTCCAAAATCATTTCGTTAACTATTTGATTAAAATGAGCTCTAAATTCGTCAATTTTATCAATTTCGATGGTCATTCCGGCGGCATGCATGTGCCCACCAAACTGTATCAACAAATGTGCACTGCGTTCTATGGCCTGATACAAATCAAAGCCTGGCACTGACCTTGCAGAACCCGCTGCCACTTTATCGCCTGATTTTGTGAAGATGATGGTGGGTCTATGAAAATTCTCGATACATCTTGAAGCCACGATACCAATTACTCCTTTGTGCCAATTCTCTGAGAACAAAACCGTACTCTTGGCCATATTTAGCAACCAATCGTCTTTCCGAATCATATCCAAGGCTTCCTCAGTTATTCGGGAATCGTGTCCTTTTCGTTCGGTATTATTGGCCTGAATTTC
>CAMCYZ010000041.1 GCA_945885545.1 Spirosoma fluviale | reverse complement strand
GTTGGGAAAAAGAAATTTGATTTTTCCGAGAGAATTATTGACACCCGGCTTTTGCCTGAAGTTGTAAGGAAGGCTTTTATGATATTGGCTCCAGTTAAGCGTGTTCGGATTTACAATTCCGTTTTTGCGGAAAACTTCTATCCGGTTTCTGCTGAGATAAGCGGTGCTTTTCTTTAATTTGGGCAAAATTTCATTCACAGCAATACTGTTCGGGATTCCCCAATATGGATTGAGAACTACGCTTGAAAGTTCGCCCCTGAAAATGCTCGTTTGGGTGGCCATTTTGCCCACTACCACTTTGCTTTCGCTTATGGGTTTATGGTTTTCAAAAACGTGCAATTTGAATTCTGGAATGTTCACTATAATACACTCGGGCTCAATTTCTTGAGGCAACCAACGCAGTCGTTCCAAATTCACCATAATTTGTTTTATTCGCTTGCTTATTGGGGTATTTAACTCAGTTAAGGTGTTTTTATTTAGTACGCCGGTTTCTGTTAGACCATGTCTTTTCTGGAAATTTTTTAGCGAAAGTTCCAGTGTTTTGTCAAAAACTGATGATGTGTCTTTTGTTTTGAGATCGCCTATTTCAAATAGTCGACTTTTAAGTTCATACAAGCAGCTATCCTTTTCGCCCAGTTTGAAGTCTATCTTGGTAGGTTTTACATCAATAAATTTCGCCTTTTTTTCAATGTTTTTAAATTTCCTAAGTTCAATTATGAGCGTTTTGTAATATTGGTTTACGGGTTCTTGTAAGGAGGATATTTTGTTGGTGGAAACAATACTATTCAGCAAGGTTTCATAATCTTTCTTTTTTCTGGGAATAAACCATTCTAGGTCAAAAGTGCTTTTGGCTATTCCGCCATACGATTTTTCGGCGTATTTGAAATAACTGCTAGTCAGTAAAAGCTCGATGTTTTGCATTTCGGTTTCGGTCAATACTCTTTTGTTGTCATGGGCAAAATTTATCAAAGAGTCCACTAGTTTAGGATTTAAATCCTTGTCGTCGAAATCGGAGGTATAAGATTGCAGTTGGTTATAAAAAACGTGACAAGCTTCAGTTAAACCGCTCTGGTTAAACCAAGCATATTGGTAGTTTCGGCGGGTATAAAATGCGGTAATCTGGGTTTTTATCGAATCTTCAATTTTATGATTGAGATAAAAACTTAACAAAACAGTACTGTCCAGACTCACAGAACTGAAGTTCTGATTGGAATAAACGCTGGAGTCGGGCAGAATTCCTTTGTTGTTTTTTTGGGTTTTTCCACAGCTTATGATGGAAAATGAAAGAACCAGCCAACTCAATAGTGTGAATGTGAAAAGCCTAATAATAAGGTGTTTATTGCCTAAAGTGAGTCTTTTAGCTATGTTTTTAAGTATGTATGTAAAGTAAACTTCCATTGGCTAATACAGGTACAACCTGCGGAATTATGTCGTTTGGCAAAGCTGGGCAGCCGAAGCTTCTGCCCAAATAGCCATGACGCTGAACAAAACCCTTACTGACGTAGTCGGCTCCATGAATTATTATCTCTCTCTTAAGTGCATTGTCATTTAAGCCTTTCTCTAATCCGTTCAATAACAGTGCTTTACCGTGTTTTGGGCTATGGATTATGCTCCCTACCATATAAAAACCTAGACTGCTTTGGTGTGACTCCAGCTTGTTCGAAAAAGTCGTCGCCATCACGTCTCCTGATTTTTTGCCATGTGCCACCAGCGACTTAAATAGCAATTTCTTTTTTGATAAATCTATTACAAAAAATCTTTCTTTGTACGATGGCAAACTGAAATCTACGATAGTAATGATTGATTTTTTTGGATGAAACTTTTCAAAACCTCTGAGAGATTCGTTGAAAGTCTCAAAATCTATCATACCCGAAATTTCGCACGCCTCAAATAGTTCAAGATTTTTACTTTTTGTGGTGATGGGTTCGGTAGTAAATATGTTTAGAATAATCGAGAAAAACAAATATTTGATGAGCATTTTACACTGGTTTGATTATGCCTATCAATAACTCTCCTTTTAACTAAATCATTGTGCATCAGTAGGATATTTTATTTTTTCTGTCATTGTTCTTTTATTTGTTTGCATAATTCTTCTTTTTGCTGCTAGTTTTATGCCTATCGTTTTAAAAAACCTTCCTTTACCATTCTTTTGTACAGCGTTTTGCTTATTTCCTTGGTCATTTTATCTACCCCGTCCGGATTTACAGTTCTTGTTTCACTGGTCCATATTATCTTATACTCAATGATGGAGAAAATAGCGATTTCTACAACAAATGTCTTGGTAATTAAGAAGTAGCCAGGCCCTTGATTGCTGGGCCAATTTCGGTAATAATAATTTGGAAACGAGATAGGGTTCCAGCCGTTTGGTCCGATGTAGCTCAGTGTGTAAGTTCTTTCTCGCTCCACATCTAGCAATCGCATGGTGATGGCCCCATCAAAACCATCCTTCTTTATCTTTTCGCGAAGTACCTCCTCATTGGATATGTTGAAGTTTGACTTCAAGTAGTCGTAAGAAGCAACTCCTTTGCCTTTTAAGAAGCCAACCATTTCACTTTCAGCCTGATGTCGGCTGTTTTCGTTTTTGAGCATGGCCACTACCAATATCTTATTGAGTTTTGTGAGGTCAACTTGTTTGCCCGGTTCTTGCCAACTACTAGCTACTTTTGTGGATTTACATGAAAACATAAAAACAATAAAGGTCACGAACAAAGCTATTTTTTTCATGTTTTTTGTGGGGATAAAGTCTTAAAAAATTTATTAACAAACCTGTGTTTGTGGTTGTCGGTCATTTTGTCGGCTGTTTGAGTTGTTATTTCTTTTCCATTAAATGTACTATCCATTTTCAGATACTTCTGAAATTCTAGTTTTTTGTCATCTGGACCAAAAATCAGAATCAAATCGAATACTTTTAGTGGTTCAGAAATCTTTTTAAAGAAATGTTCCTGCTGATTGCTATCGTCAGTGAGTTCTTCTTTTGGTTGTAAAAACTTCTCTTTTTCTTTGATTTTAGCTCTTATTATTATCGTTTCCACTCTGAGTTTCCTGTATTCTATCAGGTGTGCTGACTCTTCATCCATCCATATTCCAATGCTTTTTGTTGTGTACATGCCTATTCCATTATAATGCTGGTTTATTCAATATTGGTCATAGGTAGAGTTTTGGATTCTTGCCGTTTATGCAATATTTTCGATTGCAAAAGTCGGAACATTCCTGTTTGTTAATGTTACATTCTGCAAGTTTAGGTTTACAAAATTCACATATTAGCTATTTTAGTATTTATCGTTTTCAGCATATCCAATTGCATTTTTTGAGATTCAAAAAGCGTTTTTATTTGCTCTTCGAGCAGTAAATCCATCTTTTGGTGTAAACTACGGATCTGCATTTCTGCCTTTAGGTTTATCAAATAGTCGTTTTCGTTCATCATTCGGTCTTTTTCTTTTTGTCTATTTTGACTCATCATAATTAGCGGTGCTTGAAGTGCCGCAATTGTTGACAAAATAAGATTCATCAAAATGAAAGGGTAGGGGTCAAAACGGAATCTCGCTATCGTAAGAGAGTTGAATATAATCCAGAGAATTAAGACCACCGCAAAGGTTATAATAAATCGCCAACTTCCACCAAATTCGGCCACTTTGTCGGATATTTTTTGACCTTCACTCATGGTTTCTATAGGTGGATGGAGAAGATTATAAACGATGAGTTCCTCAGCCTCGATGCTATCCTGTACAATTTTCCGAAATTTCTCAAGATGTGTATTTTCTTCGGATATGAAATCTGTAGTCTTCATTTTAATTAATGGTTATATCGGTAAAGTTGCTGATTTTCAGTAGAATATATCTTACGATATTGTGTATGATTATTATAAAATTCACACATTCTTTTTTGATTTTTACAAGGATTCGGTGAATTCGTAATATTCTAGATTATTTTTTTCTACTTTCACCCTGCTAAAATGAATTTACTTAAAAAATCTACCCTCAGTAGTCATTTAACCTTGATTTTATTTTTACATTAAAAACTACCCTTCTACTGACAGGCGTCGCCTCGCCGTCGGGGCTTTTATTTTTGCCAGCCGTAGCACCGTTCGAAAAAAAACGAATCGGAGTGGCGTACCACCAAAAAAAACTGCACGGCAGCGGCCGACCGTCTGCAAAATCATACATTCAAAATTCTCATATCTAAGTAGTTATAAAAACATTCCCTTTAGAGAATTTTGACTGTGTTCAAACAGTGCAGGGCGATATAAAGATTTATTTTTTTTTATTTTTCTCGGATGACAGTAATTTTTTTCATAAAAAAAGCCCAAGTTTCCTTGAGCTTCTTTACGTATGATACAAAACAATAGCATTACTTAATCTCCAGATTATAAGGTAGTTTGGCTTGAAGCCTTTCCATATTTTGAAGGTATTTTATTTCTTTGGCCATTGGGGCAAAAACACCCAGATATTCTTTAAGTTTTGCATCTTCTTGACTCTTACCAAATTTCTCCATAATCTGCTCGAATTCTGACTTTGGATAAGGATAGTACTTCACTTGATAATCGCCAGCTTTGAGTTTTACTTTTTTGGCGGCTATAGCTATGGCATCGTCTAATCCACCTAAAACATCCACTAAACCAACGTTTTTGGCCTGAAGCCCCGTCCAGACACGCCCACCAGCCACTTCTTGCAGCTTTGCAAGAGGCATTTTTCTTCCAGCGGCGGCTTTGGATGTAAATTTCTCATAGCCCTTGTTCACGGAGTTTTGAATCAACATTTTCTCAGCATCTGACATTTCTCTTGTTAACGATGGCGAATCGGAAAATTCATGCGTTTTTACTCCGTCAAAAGTAATTCCAAGCTTATTGTTCATCAATTCTTGTGCATTAAAAAGCATTCCGAAAATACCTATAGAACCTGTGATGGTAGTTGGAAGAGCCACTATTGTGTCACATCCCATAGCCATATAGTATCCACCAGAGGCCGCTACGCTACCCATAGAGGCTATCACGGGCTTGAATTTTTTAGTCAATTGTATTTCTCTCCACATCACATCAGAGGCCAAAGCACTACCGCCTGGCGAGTTGATTCTCAACACAATAGCCTTTATTTTTTTGTCGTTTTTAGCTTTTCTAAGTTCTTTCAAGAAACTTTCTGATCCGATAGATTCCGAACTGCCTTCACCTGAATTTATATCGCCTTCAGCAATAATTACCGCTATGCGGTTGTCTCTTGAGCCTTCTTTCACAAACTTTTTGGCTTTGTTATAGCTTCTCAGTTTGATAAAACTAAGCTTTGCAGATTCTTTTACACCTACAGCCTTTTTCAATGCTGCATTATATTCATCTTCATAACCCACATTGGTCAATATTTTGTATTTCACTGCGTCCTGAGGTTCTTGTATCAACGCCTTGTTTAATACCACATCTATTTCTGCTTTCGTTATACCTTTTTCGGCAGCCATTTTGGAATAAATGTGGTTGGAAATGGAACCCAAGTATTCTGAAACTTGCATTTTGTTTTCAGGGCTCATGTCTGTTCTGATGTAAGGCTCTACAAAACTTTTGAATTGACCTACTCTGAAAATCACCGGTTTTACACCGATTTTGTCAAAAAGACCTTTCATAAAAGTTATTTCTGCATCTAGGCCATTAAATTCAATTCCTCCAGCCGGATTTAAATAGCTTTTGGTGGCAACAGACGAGAGATATACAGCCTTTTCGGTCATTATTTCTGCGTAGGTGTAGACAAATTTGCCCGATTTTTTGAAGTCTATCAAAGCATTTCTGATTTCTTCAATCTCCGCAAAACCAGCAGTGGGGTATTCCAATTTGATGCTGATTCCCTTGATATTCGGATCGAGCTTAGCGTTGGCAATAGCCGCTTTGAGGTCAATCAGGCCAGTCTTTTGTTCACCATTGCTAAAAATCTCAGAAAAGGGATCTTCCTTGGTTGAGTTTTCAGATATTTGAGTGTTGAGGTCAAGTTGCAAAATTGAATTTGACTGGACTGACGTTTCGTCTTCACCACTTGACATCATTGAGCCGATTCCGATAATTAAAAACAACGAAAACAACGAAAAAAGGAATATTCCGATTATCGTGGCCAAAACATATTTTAAGAACTGAAGCATTTTTATTTTTTATTGAATGATAAATTACAAATCTACAAAACAAAGTTAGGTTGGCATCTTTTTAGAGAAATCAAAAAATAATTTAGCGGAAAATTAAAGATTTAAATGGTAAAATACAGATTTGTTGATTTCTAATTCGCTAAATATTGCTTAATTTTCGAAAGATACGTTTTGCATGTCTTTTAAAATTAACTTTCTAACTCTGAAAAATACATTTTGTTTATGGTTGAATATGCAGCGGAAATACTAAAATATGCCAAAAATGGTGAAAAAACTGGCTGGACATTCGTGGAAGTGCCGTTGGATATTGCAGAAAAAATAAAACCTAAAACCAAAACCACTTACAGAGTTAAAGGCAAATTAGATGGTTTAAGTATTAGTCAGGTGGCCTTGGTGCCGATAGGTGAGGGGAATTTTATATTACCACTCAATTCCGAAATGCGGAAAGTACTCAAAAAACAGATGGGTGACAGACTCAAAATAGCATTAGAAGAAGATACCGAAGAATTGCCGATTTCAGTAGATTTGTTAAATTCTCTCGAACTCGAACCTGAGGCTTTGGAGCTTTTCAAATCTTACCCAAAAGGCCACCAAAGGTATTATTCCACCTGGGTGGAGTCTGCCAAAACTTTCGAAACCAAATCTAGGCGGATATATATGTGCGTCTACGGATTATTGCACCAGATGGACTACGGACAAATGATCAGGCATTTTAAAAAAGAACCGATGTTATGAGGTTTTCTTTTCCAAATCTTTCAGGATTTCAAGAACTATATTCGACTCATATCCTTTGGAAATCAAATAGTTGAATGTTTTTTGTTTTCTTTTTAAGTAGTTGGTTTCGGATCTTAAATCGTGAAGTTTTTTTTCGATGAGTTGAGTTGCAGTAGTAAAATAATCATCGTTTGGTATCTCTTTCATGGCCACTTCCAAGATGTATTTGCTCATTTTTCTAGCTTTTAGTTCAGCTTTTATTCTGAGTCTTCCCCATTTTTTTACTCGAAACTTCCCGCCAGCAAAAGCCTTAGCAAATCTTTCCTCGTTCAAGTAATTCTCGGTAATCAAATAGGCAATAACTTCTTCCGCTTCATCGCCCCATACTTTCCATTCTTGTAGTCGTTTTCGGACTTCGGCTTGGGTGCGTTCTTGGTAAACGCAATAGTTGGCGGCTTTTTTTAGGATTGCGGTGTCCAAGGAGAGGAATTGATTTTATAAAAGTGATCTATTTCGAATTTCTTATTTTTGAACACAAAATTAATCCAACAAATTTTAGAAAATGGAATAAATTGCATTTAAATTTACGTGTAAATTTTTTATTTTTATACGTATTTTGAGATAATGGATACTAAATTAACGCTGATTGCCGATAAAGAAATTATCGAAAAGGCTAAGCAATATGCTAAAAGTCAGAAGATTAGCTTGTCTCGATTGATAGAGTCTTACCTATCTTCTTTGATAAGTGAAAAGTCAGAAGAAATTGAGATTTCTCCATTGGTTAAAAGCTTGAGCGGAGTAATTTCTTTGGAAAATGACTTTGATCCAAAAGTAAATTACGCTGACTTTCTTCTTGAAAAGTACAAATGAAACATTCATGACTAAGATTTTAGACACAAAGAGAAATGATTATTTCTTAGCGTCTTTTTGCCTTAGCGGTAAATTATAGACAAATGAAGAAACTATTCATTGATACAAATATAGTTTTGGACTTGTTGGCCAAACGTGAACCATTCTACGAAAGTTCAGCTAAATTGTTTACATTGTCAGACCGAAACGCTATTCAGTTGTCAGTTTCTTCACTGACGTTTGCCAACACAAATTATGTGCTATCAAAATTAAAATCTGCCAACGAAGCGAAGGAAATACTCCGAAAATTCAAATTGCTGATTCAAATAGTTTCCCTTTCTGAAAAAATTGTAGATTTAGCCCTAAATGATACAGCCTTTAAGGATTTTGAAGACGGTCTACAATATTATTCTGCCATAGAGTCTAGCCAAGATGTCATTATTACAAGAAATCAGAAAGACTTCAAATCTTCGCTTTTGTCAGTTATGAGTGCACAAGAGTTTCTAAGTTCTTCATCCTAAATCCTCAACCCCTTCAACAACTCCACATACCCTTTAATACCTCCATAAATTTCCTTAACATAAATATATTCATCAGCCGTATGTGAGCGGGCTGAATCTCCCGGGCCGATTTTTATGCTGGTGAAAGGCATCAATGCCTGATCAGAAAGAGTAGGAGAGCCATAAGTCTTCATGCCTAAAGCAATTCCTTTTTTTACTATCGGGTGTTCAAGCGATATGCCTGACGGATGGAGCCTTACACTTCTTGGTTTAACTTCGCACTTTACATTTTGCTTGATTATTTCTAAGGTTTCTTCCAAGCTATACGCATCCGTCGCACGTACATCCACCACAAATGAGCATTCGTCAGGCACTACATTGTGTTGAGTTCCTGCATTTATAACAGTTACCGACATTTTTATGGGCCCCAGACTTTCAGAAATTTTCTCAAATTCATAGTACCTAAACCAATTTATGTCTTCTATGGCTTCATAAATAGCGTTTTTGCCTTCGTCTCTTGCTGCATGGCCAGCCACGCCGATGGCTTTGCAGTCCAACACCATTAAACCTTTTTCAGCCACCGCCATGTCCATAAGCGTAGGTTCGCCTACGATGGCTAGAGCTATTTTAGGAAGCCATTTTATCAAAAGTTCTATGCCATCTTTTCCTGATATTTCTTCTTCGGCAGAGGCCGCAAATATCAAATTATAAGGCAATTCTGACTCTTCATAAAAATATAGAAAGGTAGCTAAAAGCGAAACTAAAGGACCTCCAGCATCGTTGCTCCCAAGTCCAAATAGCTTACCATCAACTACTTCGGCGGCAAACGGGTCTTTGGTGTAAGAAACATTCGGCTTTACGGTGTCGTGGTGTGAATTCAACAAAATAGTCGGTTTCGATGAGTCGAAATGCTTGTTTTTTACCCATATATTGTTTTTGACGGTTTCGAAATTGATATTTCTTTGTCTAAAAAAATCCTCAAACAACAAAAGCGTTTTGCCCTCATCTTTACTTAATGAAGGAGTTCCTATCAGTTTTTTTAAAAACCCAATAGCAATTTCACCCAATTGTTCGATTTCTGAACTCATCATTTTCTACCTTTTAGCATCTACTTGGATTTCTCGAATGACTCCTAAATCTATGTAGCGTTTGCTTTACAGCTGCTACACAAAGGTTTCATAAAGTTCCACAAAGTTTTGTTTAAATTTTATATGAAATTTGTTTTATTCGTTATTTATCGAATGAAAACAAATTGGCTTCAATAAATCTAAAATAATTACAAAAGTAAATTCAATGCAGCTTACAACCTATTTTCAGTTAAAAGAATCTTGATTTTGCAGTCGAAAGGTGGCATTGCAGGGCTTACCATAAAACCTTCGGAAGCCGATCAAAGAGAAATGATTTTTGATTCAAAGGGTAATTTTTCCTTGATTCAAAACGGGGAAACGACGATTTCTGCACTTTACGAGCTTAAAAATGCCAAGTCAATCACTTCAGTGGAGCTTTTACCAATGATTGTATTTCCCAATGAAGACACTATGAACATGTCTTACACAATCAAAAATGATAGCCTTTTCCTTATTGACGAAGTATATGATGGTTTTGGGCATACTTACTTTAGAAAGTAGTACATGCATTGAATAAATTGTAGATTAAAATTTTTTTCTTCTGTATTTTTGATATCCCTTAATCAAAAAGATGAAGAAAAGTAGCAAGTCAAGTCAAAATTCGGAACCGAAGAAAGAATCAGAAAAGCGTATCTCGTATTACAAAAAGCCAAGCGACATGTCAGTGGATCAGTGGCAATGGTTGCTTCGTAAGCAGTTTGGAGAAGACAATACCTTTAAAGTAACCAATATCGGTGATGAAGAGGTTTTTTCTGACTACTTGGTGTATAATCCTGCTACGGTAAACAACTACAAGGTTTCTATTCGTGACTTCAGTCATCAAAATAACTTCTGTAATTGCATAGATTTCAAAACCAATCGCTTGGGGATTTGTAAGCATATATCAGCTACAATGAAGTTTTTGGAGGCCAATTTTGATATTGAAAAGCTTAAAAAACAGCAATATTTAAGTAATTATTCTAGCATTTACCTCGATTATAAAAATGGACGTTATATAAAGCTAAAAATTGGTGCGGAAAACACATTCGAATTTGAAAAACTACGTGACAAATATTTTTCAAATCATAATGAGCTCTTGGCTACTTCATTTCCGGTCTTCGAAAAAATCCTTAAAGAAGCTAGAGCCATCAATGAATCGTTTGTGTGTTATGAAGATGCCCTGGAGTACGTCATCAAAATTCGTGAAAATATTACGAGAAGACTAAAGATGGGTGAGTTTTTTAAGAAAAACCCCAATCTAAGTGTTCTTGATGATAGCCTCAAAATCAAGCTATTCCCTTATCAGTTAGAAGGTGTAAAGTTTGCCGCAAAAGCTGGCAGAAGCCTTATAGCCGACGACATGGGTTTAGGTAAAACGGTGCAGGCTATTGTGGTGGCCGAACTCTATAAAAAAATCCTGAATACTAGTAAGGTTTTGATAGTTTGCCCAACATCTCTTAAATATCAGTGGAAATCTGAAATTGAGCGTTTTACAAACAGTACGGTTCATGTAGTTGAAGGGAATATTCTGAAAAGACGAGAAGAATATAAGGTAAATTCTGCTTATTATCAGGTTACTAGCTACAATACGCTTGCAAATGACATAGACTTTATAAACGATACGCTGGAGTTCGATTTTGTTATTCTCGACGAAGCCCAAAGAATAAAAAACTGGAAAACCAAAGTTTCTAAAAGCGTAAAAAAACTTAATTCTACCTACACAGTAGTGCTTACTGGTACTCCGCTCGAAAACCGCATCGAAGAGTTGTATTCTATTATGCAGTTTATAGATGTTTATCAGCTTGGTCCATTATACAAGTTTGTCGAACGTCACCAATTAAAAGACCCTGAAACTGGAAAAGTTTTGGGCTATCATCATCTTAATGAGATAACTTCTTTGTTATCAGATACTTTGATAAGGAGAACTAAAAAAGAAGTGTTAAAGCAATTGCCCGAAAGGATGGATAAAAATCTTTTTGTTCCGATGACTTTCGAGCAAATGGAAATTCATGACGAATTGCAGACCGATGTAAGTAAGTTGGTTAACAAATGGCGAAGGTATGGTTTTCTTAACGAGGCAGACAGGCAACGTTTGATCCTGTCTTTGAGTAAAATGCGAATGGTATGCGATAGTACCTATATTCTCGACCAACGAACCCGCAAAGACACTAAGATAGAAGAGCTAATGAATATCTTGGATGAGTTTTTTCAGACCAACGATAGCAAGGTGGTTATATTTAGTCAGTGGGAACGCATGACTCGCTTAGTAGCTGCTGAATTGGATAAAAAAGGCATTGGCTACGAATATCTCAACGGTGGAGTACCTAGTCAGAAAAGAGAGGCACTTTTAACCAATTTTAGAGAAAATGAGAACTCAAAAGTGTTTTTATCTACCGATGCCGGTGGGGTAGGACTTAATCTTCAGTCTGCTTCACTGGTTATTAATTTAGACATTCCATGGAATCCAGCTGTTCATGAGCAACGAATTGCGAGGGTATATAGGTTGGGGCAAAATCGTAATGTTACGGTAATCAATCTGATATCAACGGGTACCATTGAACACAAAATGTTGGATGTTTTGAAGTTTAAATCTTCTATGGCAAGCGGAGTTTTGGATGGTGGTGAAGATACGATATTCTTGAATCACGATCAGTTTAAAAACTTCATGGAGTCATTGGAAAAGGTTACCGAACAAACTACTATTGAATTTGAGGCTGAGACGGAATCTGACAACCACTATGAACAGCCCGTAAGTGTCAAAATAGACCTTGAAGTGCCTGATAAAGAGCCGACTACTGAGCTTCTGGGTGATGATGACGTATTGGAGCCAGACGAAAACGTAACCGATAAACCAAGTGATTTGGTTGGCCAAGGAGTTTCGTTTTTTGGCAATTTGTTGGCAACACTGCAAAACCCAGAAGCCACCAAAGAGCTTGTAAACAGTTTAACAGAAAAGGATAAGGATGGCAAAACATATCTTAAAATACCAGTAGAAAACTCCGAAATGGTAGAAAATGGCATAAAAGCTTTGGGTGGCTTTTTGGCGAGTTTTATGGGGAAATAGATTATTGGCAAATGACAAAAAAACTGCTAATCGTTTTTTTATTCGAATTTTGTATTTGGGTACATTTTTTTTCTATTTTCGGTGTATAATAATGAAAAGGATATGCGAATAAATATTGAAATAAACGAAGAAATTATGCAAAATGGCTTGGCTATTTCTGGCTTAAAAACTAAAAAAGCGGTCGTGAATCTAGCTTTAAAGGAGTTTTTGGGAAAGCGGGCAAAACTTCAAATATTGAAATTGCAGGGAGAATTGGCTTGGGAAGGAGATTTAGATAAATGGAGAGTACAATAAATTTAATATCACATCATTTTAATGCCACCAAATACACCGCCGCAAAATGAAAAATGGCAGCAAAAAGCACAAATAGATGCCAAATGAAATGATTATAGGGTATTTTTTGATTTTGATAAAATATTACTCCAACCAAATAACTCAATCCGCCCGCAACCAAAAAATAGAATGGGACATCCGGTATTCTTCCCCAAAAACCTCGGTCGAAAAAGAAAATCATGCATCCTATAAATATGTAAATAAGGCTTGAAAGTAGTCGGAATCGTCCGGTGTAAAAGACTTTCTTTATTATGCCCAAAGCAATCAACGACCATTGAACTATAAAAAAAGTCTTCGCTGTGTTAGGTTCCGTGAATAAAATGATGAAAGGAATGTACGTACCGCCAATCAAAAAGAAAATGCTGATGTGGTCTAAAATTCGAAGTGCTCTTTTGACAACTGGGTTGAAAACAGCATGATATAAAGTCGAAAAACTAAAAACCATGAAAATGCCCAATGTGTAGGCGGCTGTACCTAGTCCAAGGTTTTTTACACCGGAGTTTTGAGCCATAGTTACTAGCAGAGGCCCAAATGCCAATGCCAAAATGACGCCTATGCCATGAGAAAGTGCGTTGGCAATTTCGGTTTTTAAAAGTCTCTCGTTTTCCAATTTTTATAGGGTTATTTTTGTTCCTGCATTTCCTGTTTCTAAGGCCATTTGTAATTCATCTGCATGGCAAATCGTCACCTGACTTACACCGCTTCTGAGTGCCGCAAATGCATTGTCGAGTTTCGGAATCATTCCCTCATAAATAACACCTTGACTTTTGAAAGATTCATAATTGGTCGGATTTAATTCATCTATCACCGAATCATCATCTTCCAGATTAGACAAGACGCCCTTTTTTTCAAAGCAGTAAACCAGATTTGTAGGAAAAAAAGAAGACAAGCCCGTGGCAACAGCGGAGGCCTGCGTGTCGGCGTTGGTGTTGAGCATATCGCCGTTCATATCAAAGGTAAGTGGAGCAAAAACAGGTACTATTTCTGCATCTAAAAGTAACTTGATGAAAGGAGCGTTAACTTCCAAAATATCGCCTACAAAACCATAATCAATATTTTTTACAGGGCGTTTTTGTGCTAAAATAGATTTTCCGTCGGCACCTGTCAAGCCTATGGCATTGCAGTTGTTGGCTTGCAGTCTAGCTACTATTTGCTTGTTTACCAATCCTCCATACACCATCGTCACTACATCTCTCATGTCTTCGTCAGTTATACGGCGGCCTTCTACCATTTTGGTTTCTATGCCCAGGTCTTTGGCCATCTTTGTAGCTATTTTTCCACCTCCATGAACTAGAATCTTCGGCCCTTTTATTTTCGAGAATTCGCCCAAAAATGACCTTAGCTTTTCGGGATTGTCAATAACATTCCCCCCAATTTTTACGATGTTTACCAAATCCTTTAATTTTTTGTTGCAAAATTGGCTAATTTATCCAAAAGTCACATTCAATTTTCATTAAAAGAATTTGTAATCGCTTTTCTCAAAGCTTGGTGCGGTCGCATCCCATTGGTTTTGTAGGTTCTTGGAGTTCTATCGTTGGAGTCTTCTCTGCTTTGCTTTATTTTTTCCAAAATATTTTTTCTATAGCTTTCCAAGTCTTCAGCAGAAAGATTGTCGCGGTTGGTATTTCCGCTTTCATAGCCCTCGTTGTAAGTACTTACTCGTGCCGATTCTATCGCTAACTTTATCTTCTCGTTCAATACCAAAAGTTCGCCTTCTAGTTTGGTTTTTTTTGCTTTAAGTTCTTCTAAATCAGGCAAAAGTTCCAGTTTTTGGTCTGCCAAATCCAACAATGATTTACCCTTAAACCACGGTTTTTTTATTTCGTTTAAGGCCTTGGTTTTCTTTCTAATTTGTCTATTCGCTCTGTTTATTTCTGGATTATACTGCAGCCAGCGTTTCCAATAAACCTGCAAAACAGGAAAAGCAATGCCCAAACAAATGGCTCCAGCAAGGGCAAACAAAACCCCGCTCAAAACAAATGATAGCAAGGCCCAAGGACTGTTCACCAGCTGCTGATTTAAAGCACCGTATTCTCTCAGTTTTTGTTCTATTTTTTGGGTTAGCAATGGATTTTCAACGGTTTGTCCACCCGAAATCAACGGTGTAGCCTCCAATTGCAGCGATTTTATCTCCCGATTGATGGCCTCTTTTAGCTTGTCAGTTTTATAAGCTTCATACCTAAACCAACCCAAAACCGACAAGGTGCCGATGGAAATTACAACCAGAATAAGTTGAAAATAGCCATGTGCTTTTTTAGAAGAAGCATTCGTCTGAGTTAGGTAAGGCTGCTCTATAAGTCGCTCATAAGCAGGCTTTAATAATACAGAAACCCCCGCCAAACCAAAGGCAAATGCCCAAGCTTCAAACGTATTTCTGATATTCAATGCATAAGCTACAATTTCATGTGAGATAATTAAATCACCAAAAATAAAGGTGATTCCAGCTGCCAAATAAATAATTCCAGCCAACATGGGATAAGGCGACTGATTCTGTTTTTTGAGTTCTTTTATTTCTGCTATTCTATTTTGTTTGTCTGCAATCTCATTTTCCAATTGGGCCGTCAAATGATTTTGTTCTTCGTATTCTGTCAAAATCTCTTGTTTTTGTTTTAAGATTTCTAACTTTTCTATTCTTGTGTTTTCAAGAGAAGTTTTGGTTTCTGCCAAGTCTTCATTTACTATTTCTTTGTTGCCTAGTAACCAATCGATGCTCACTTCACTCGACAAATACCCTTCGTAATTGGCCCTTTCTAAGTTATCTATGCCATTCTCAAACCCTTTTTCAAAATCCTCTCCGTTTGGTTTCATTCGCCTAAAATATTTTTGATTTCACTGCTATTCAATTTTTGTTTGTAGTTTTTGGCCAGATTATACTCACTCAAAAACACGTTGGTAATGGTTTCTTTTTCGGCACTTATTTTTGCCATTTGTGCTTCTATTTCGTTTAGGTCAGGCAATATTTTCCATTTTTCTATTCTGATTTTCTCTATTTCGTGGTTTATTTCATTCTTCTCAGTTTGCCAATGGGTGTTGACTTTTTTCTTGTCGCCTTTTATGCTAAGGTTTTGGTTCAACGCCCTTATTTCGTATTTGAGCCTCGCTATACTTCCTAAAAGTAGTTTGCCTGATATCATAAATGCAAAAAAAGTAAAGAGAAGAAACGCCAGGGATTTGTACAAAGGCATGGCTTCATAAACTTGCACAAACACAAAAATAGAGGCCGCCAATGGCATTCCAAATTCCTCGAGAAGTCTCTTCCATGTCAGTTTGGCATCGTTGTGTATCACGGCTGTCGGGTTGTAAAGACTAAACATTCCGGTCAAAAACACCCCCCAAGCTATCCATCGGTGATTTTCGGAGAAAGAATTCTCAAGGCCTTCATCTATCAAAAAGTAGTTGCCAGCACACATGCCAATCGACAAAACCAAGCCAACTACTACCCTCAAAAGGTTCTCTTCTTTGGATTCTTGTTCGATGGCAGCTTGAGATTTTTGCTCAATGGCCAAAATTTGTTCGTTTTGCTTCTCCATAAACAAGTTAAGCTCGGCAATTCTTTCCGAAAGCTCATCACGCTTTTGTTTCAAACCAGAGGCTTTTTTCTGGAAAATAGCATCAATTATCTTGAGTTTTTCTTCAGGTTTAGTTTCTGAAAGACCAAATATCACCCCTTCATCTCTGAGGGCGTCTTCGTTGCTTAGCCAATGCGGATACTCTTCCTCATCGTTTATAAGCTCCTGAATATTTTGTTTGGAAAAACCCACCATTTCGGCCATGTCGATGTCGGCACTAGGCATCTCAACTATTTCTGAATTTTCGGTCTTATTTTTTGAAAATAAGTTTTTTAACCAATCGACAAAAGGCATTATTATAAAATTATTTTGGAAAACATACAACACAAATTTTCCTAAAAAATTATGGCTCTCACAATATATTTGTGACGAAAGGTGCAATAAATGTTTTAAGAATCAAGGATTTGCCCTAGGCCATGTGTTATTTTTGTGTTTCATTATCAACATACTCTATGCATTTATTTTCGAGAAAATTAGGAGAAGGTCGGCCTTTTGTGGTTCTTCATGGTGTTTTTGGTTCGTCTGATAATCTTTTTACGGTTTGTAAAAAAATCTCCGAGGCTGGTTTTGAGGTTCACATTCTCGATGCCAGAAATCACGGGCAATCGCCACGAAGTGAGGACTTTAATTATGAAGTTATGGCGGCTGATTTGAATGAATATTTGGATACAAACCACATTCAGAATCCTATCATCATGGGGCATTCTATGGGAGGAAAAACAGTGATGACTTTTGCTCAGAAGTACACCAATTTTTCAAAAATAATCATTATTGATATTGCCCCAAGGTTTTATCCAACACATCACAATCATATTTTGGCTGGATTGGTGGCTATTGACTTGGATAAACTAGCAAGCCGAAAGGATGCCGAGGATATTTTTTCAAACTACGTTTCTGATTTTGGCGAAAAGCAGTTTATCCTCAAAAACCTTTACCGTACCGATGCAGGTGGTTTTGATTGGAGAATAAATATACCGGTTATAAGTAAGGAAATTTACCAGATAGGAGGTGAGATTTTTTTGGACAAAATAGTAGATAAGCCGACTTTACTTATAAGAGGTTCGGAATCAAGCTATGTAACTGATGCTGATTTTGGGGTTTTCAAGGCGGCTTTTATCAATGCCGAATTACTGACCATAGATGGAGCAAATCATTGGGTTCATGCCACCAAACCAACGGAGTTTGTTGAGGCAATTTTGCAGTTTTCGGCTTGAAACTATCTCGAAATTAGAACTTTGCCGTTCTTTTTGTAGATTTTGTCGCCAATTTGGTAGGTTATTACATAGAGATATTGACCATTGGGTGCATCTTTCCCTTTGACTTTGCCGTCCCATATCAGTTCTGTGCTTCCGCTTCTGTGAATAATCTCACCCAAATTATTAAAAATCTCTAGTTTTTTTATTTCACCATAAAACCCCTCTACTGTAATAAAACTGAAGGTATTGTTGAGGTTGTCGTCATTTGGAGTGAAAACATCTGGTGCAAATATCAGTAAATCAGGGTCTATGGTGTATTTAAAACTTTCTTTGGCAGTACAGCCAAATTCGTCTTTGATAATTAGACTATAAACAATTTCTTTCCTAGCGGTGAAAATTGGAGAGAAAATACTGGCATCTGAAAGGTTTATTTGGGGAGACCAACTATAAACAAACGGCCCTTCATTTTTAGGAATGATAGTAATCTCTTGATTGAGTTGAACCTCAGCATCTACTTGCTTTTGATCAGACATCGGATAAAGTTCAAATAGCTCAGATTTATTTAGTAATTCGCTACCACAAACGTTCGAAAGCACTTTTACTGAGCCAGTCATAAATCCTTCATTGTAAACGGTAAAGTCTGGGTTTTTCAATCCAACTATGCTTGAATCGCCAAAAGTCCAATTGATATTCAGGTCACTCAAGGGTGCATTGGTTTCTAACACGGGCTTCCATTTGTAAGGATTACACCCTCCTGGCTTGGAAAATTCTGCTTTTACAAAAGGCGTTTCTATTAAAACCGAGTCAGTGATGGTATAAACGCCATAGTCAATACTGACTTTATAATATTTGCTTTCTGCGGGCCGGACGGTAATCGTTTGGGTAGTTTCGCCAGTTTCCCATCTGATTTTAGGGGAAATCACAGGTGGAATAATATTGGATTTGCTCTCAATAATACCGACATATTTTTTTTCGCCTGATTCGTCGCACCAAAGCGGATCTCTCCTGCAGCCTTGTATAGCGTGCATTCCGGGGTTGTTGAGCTCATCATTATTAGGTTTTCATCAACCCAAAAGGCCTTGGCAAACGAGGCTTTGCTCATCCATTCCCAGCCTGACGCCGGGTTTGGTGGGTCATTGAAGTTTTTGGCCTTCGGGTTTTGAATAAAGCCAATCCAATGAATATCATTGGGTAGAAGATTAAAAAGAAAACTATTCTTTTGCTCTTCGTTGGCGGTGGCGAGGTGGCCATTCATCATTTTGGCCATAATTATGGCCTCTTCCACGGTTACTTGTTTGCAAGTTTTAAAATAGTGTAAGCCAAATCTTTCGTTGAGTTTGGTCACACAAAAATCAAACGGATTGAGAGCTTTGTCGTTTACTTTAAGTTGCGTAGGTTCGTTTGGACAAACCAAAGTTTTGGAAGCCACAATCAACTGAGCATAAGCAACATGAATACACAAAACACCCACCAAACATAAAATTTTGGCGAACATTTGGGCATTTATGTTTTTTGAAATCTTCATTTAAGGTAATACGCTTCTTAAAATTAAGAAATTTTATTTCGGCGTTTCAGCAATTTGGCCTTTATTTGATATAACTAACACAATCCAAATATGTTATTTCAAAAGGAAATAAAGCTTCCCGCCTTTTCACGGGGTTTTCATCTCATTACAGACAAAATCCTGAAAGAGCTGGAAGAAATCAAAAAAGTCAGAATTGGCTTTTTGCAAGTATTCATTAAACACACTTCAGCGAGTTTGACCATCAACGAAAACTGCGACCCCACCGTAAGAGGAGATTTTGAAAGGCATTTTAATATTTTGTTTCCAGAGAAAGCACCTCATTATCATCATGATTACGAAGGCGACGACGATATGCCCGCACACCTAAAAAGCTCAACGCTCGGGTGCCAAGTGATGATCCCAATAACAAACGGTAAACTCAACCTCGGTACTTGGCAAGGCATTTATATATGCGAACATCGAAACCATGACTCGGGTAGGAGGCTGGTTTTGACTATTTTGGGGGATTAAGTATCAATTCAGATTAACTTATTTTCGTCGAAAACAATTTCCTGTAATCCATAGTCATTGACCCTGCTCCAAAAAACAACTCACGTTTCTTTTTTGTACCTGACTGTCCGTCCTCTACATACATTTCCATTTTTACGAAGGCCGTGAGTTCGGCGTATGTTGGTTCCGACCTTTGCACGTGCGTATTTCGGTCTTTGACCGACGTAAAACATATATTTTTTGACCATTCATTTACTTCAATTAAACTTATTTATTCAGAGTTTCTTTCTGCGGCTAAAAGCCGCTATCCGCACGTACGAAGGAAATATCCTTCTCACAGCTCGGAGATTTTCTGTTCCGATTTTACTAACTTTGTTCAACATAGGGGTCTTTAAGAGTTTAAATTGTTATTTGCTATTTCAAATTTAATTTTTTTAGATCTCTTTTTCCTTTTTTATCCAAAAGGAATTTCAACTAAGTTTGGAACAATCTCGTCATTTGCTATCTTTGCAAAATAAAGAACGCAAATTGAAATACAATAGTTAAACTAAAAATCCATAACGAATATAGTTCTCGCTTCTAAATATTACTTATTTAACTCTTTAATAAACAAAATTTAAAACTCTTATGTGGAATGCTCCTTTAACAAAAGTGCTGAGATGGATAGTTTACATGCCATTGATATATCTTGTTCTCACTCTAATTCATTTCTTGTTCGGAACACTTTTAGTTTGGGTTGGTAATTTAAACTTATCAACTTTTTGGTTTTTTACATGCTTAGTATTATTCGGTGGAATACTTTGGGGACTGTTACAAATGCTATCAACTTTTCTTTTGGTTATGACAACAATGGTTTGTCCAAATAAAAAATACGGAGGCTTAATCTTTGGAGGTATGACATTATTATATTTCTTGTATATGCTTTACTCCATCTGGACAATTCAGGCTGATTATTCAGTAAAGACAATAATATTTCTAATAGTGATTTCTTTCTTAATAATATCACTTGGCTTTAATTTGGTCATAGGCTCTTTAATAACTACAGATGATGAATAAAAGTATAATAGCTTTGAAAGCCTTGCTTATGTTTTTATGTTTAATATGTTTATTGAAAGTGCCATATGGATATTTTATATTTTTTAGGTTTGTGGCTTTAATACTTTTTGTCTTGTTTGCCATTGACAGCTATAAGAAATCTAACACGACATGGTTAGTGATTTGGTTAGTTTCAGCTTTGTTAGTTAATCCTATTATAAAGACACCACTAGGTAGGTCATTTTGGAATTTAGTTGATATTTTATGGGCAATTCTTTTATTCTTTTCTTTAACCGATTCATTAGTAACATGGAAAAGTAAAACATAACATTTAATATATTGTCTTTTATGGTTCTTTCAGCCCCCCTCGCTGTGCGATGGCTCCGGCCTTGGTACGTGTGTATTTCGGTCTTTGACCGACGTGATACTTTGTCCATTTTACCATTAATTTATTTCAATAATATTTTCTACGGCTATAAGCCGCTATTCGCATTTAAGAAGGCAACAGGCTTCGCTCAGCGAGGGACTTAGTGCATTTTACTATTTATTTTTTTTCAATAATATTTCCTGCGTCGATAAGCCGCTATTCGCACTTCCTAAGGCAATAGCCTTCCTAAAGCTAGTAGCAAATAAATAAATGTGGCTCACCTGCTAAAACAAATATTTTTTCTTTAATTTTATCTGCTGAATATTAATGGAATTGCCAACGTATTTTTAAATCAAAATTAAGCTGTTATTTTAACGAAATAATATGTCTTAAATCTTAAAATAAAATTTTCACTAATGAGATTATACCTATTGTTTTTCGTAATTTTTTTTCAAACTATTATTGGTTTTGGTCAGAAAAAGCAAAATCAAATTATTTTGTCAGTCAACGCTTATTCGTTTTCTGATGTTCTTTCGGCCAGAGAGCCTCGCGATAAGCAGCAAGTCTTTTCTTATTTTAATTTATTAGATTGGTGTGCTTCTCAAAATATTAAAGCTTTGGATGCCACTGCCTATTTTTTTCCAACCTACCCGGAAGTCCCTTCAGATGAATATTTGGAGAAATTCAAAAATCATGCAAAAAAGCTGGGTATTGCCATTAGTGGTACGGGTGTACGCAACAACTTTGCTTCGCCCGACCCAAAAGTTAGAGAAAAAGACGTAATGCTCACCAAGGCATGGATAGTAGCTGCTTCTAAAATTGGAGCCCCGATGGTACGTGTTTTTGATGGGGCAATTCCTAAGGGTTACGAAAACAATTGGGAAGAACCAGCTCAGTGGATGCTTGATTGCTATAAAGAATGTGCCGAGTTTGGAGCCAAATATGGTGTAAAATTGGGCATACAAAACCACGGAGATATGCTAAAAACAGCTGAACAATGTAAATATATATTAGATAGATTAGATAAAAAATGGGTAGGCTTAATTCTGGATACTGGAAATTTTAAAACAACCGACCCCTACAAAGATATTGCAGAAATGGTGCCTTACGCCATTAATTGGCAAATAAAAGAAAGTGTTTTTGGAATCGGAAGTTCCATAAAAACGGACTATAATAAATTAATGAAAATTGTAGTGGATGGGGGTTATCAAGGCTATTTGCCCGTAGAAACCTTGGTCGTTCGTGGACGACCTTACGACCCCTTTAATCAAGTGCCAGCAATGTTGAAAGAAATGGAAGAAGCAATTAAAAAAGCAAGAAAATAAAACTGGAAATAGTATAAAAACAGAAAATGCACCAGGAGTTCTTAAGTGTGTATTTCGGACTTTGACCTACTTGATACTTTATGCATTTTACCATTAATTTATTTCAATAATGTTTTCTGCGGCTATAAGTCGCTATTCTCACTTAGGAAGGCAATAGGCTTCGCCCAACGAGAATACTGTGCTAATATCTCCAAAATAAAGTCAAAATGAAAATTTCCATACTTTATGCAGAAAAACAAAAAAAATCAGCCGCATTGCTCTGCCTATAAGCCGTCTATTTGTTCTTTCGTTAATCCGGTTGCTGCCATAATGGTCTCCATCGGAACTCCTAATTTTTTAAATGATTTTGCAATTTCAATTTTGCCCTCAGTTACAGCTTCAAGTTTACCTTCAAGCTTACCTTCGTCAAATGCGGTTGTAATCGTGTTTTTGTAATCTCTATAAATCTTCAAATTCATTTCATAATCATATAAATCTTTTTGCCCAAATTTGGCAATTTCGGCTTTCTCAAAGGCTTGACTAAAAACATCGTCTGCAATTATGGCAGGAATGGTCTGAAAATCTTCTAAATGTTTAATAAAATACAGCCATTTGTCCAAGCGAATGGAATGCCGCCCAGTTCCAAGTTCTGTCTCTTTCAGGTTGAAATTTGGCATTTCAAGGTATATAAAGGTCAGTTTATCATAAAATGTTTTGCCATGTTGGTTTTTCAGTTTTATAGTATGAACAACTTCACTTTTTTCGGGTTCATTTTCATAGTCATCAAAGGTGAAGTCTAAAATTCCAATGCAATAAGCCGCTTTAAGCTCATAATTCCATTCTCCTTTTTCGGCTTGTTCTCTGATAGGGAAAGTGGAATAAAATACGGTTCTTTCTTTGAAAAAATTGTGTTTGGCTTTTTGAAGCTGTACAATAAACTTTTCGCCCTTCTCATTTTCACAATAAATGTCATAAGTTGCTTTTCTGTAAAGGTCGGTTTGTGCCAATTGTTCATTGTTTTTGAATGTCAAATCAACAATTTGGTCATTTTCTGGCAATAAGGCATTCAAGAAGTCAATTAAAAGAGGTTTACTTGCTTCTTCGCCAAAGATTTTTTTAAATCCAAAGTCAGTAAATGGGTTAACATATTTTGCCTTCATTTTT
>CAMCYZ010000040.1 GCA_945885545.1 Spirosoma fluviale | reverse complement strand
TTTTATTGTAGAATTTTAACCCACAAATATAGTGAAAATTATTGAATTATTTTCCAATAAAAATGAAGGTAAAAGTTTGTTCCATAGCGAACAAGCAAGCTATTTAACTATAAGCCTGAGAAAACTAAATTCTGCAGAAATTATGAATGTAGAACTCGAATATAAAGAAAACAATAATCAACCTACTTCTAGCTTTTCTAAAATTTCAGCCAACTCCTCTGCATTAGAAAATTTAATAGCGACATTTCCTTTATTGATGTCTTGAATTTGTATTTTTATAGGCACCGAGGTTTTGCCTTTGAGAGTAATTTCCTCTATTCGCATGTCTTCGCGGTGTAAGTCTAGCTCATTGGCACCAGCTTCAAAGACGTTGCCTTTCTTCACTAAAGCCTCTATTTCTCTGGCACTTAGCTCATTTTCGAGTATGCGTTGGTAGATATCTATTTGCAGATTTGTGTCTGGAATCGGTATGAGCGGTCGAGCTTGACCCATGGAAATTACACCTAAAATTAATCCCGACTGAACCTCTGAGGGAAGGTTAAGCAACCGAAGGTAATTCGTTACAGCTGAGCGGCTTTTGCCCACTCTTTTCCCCAGTTCTTCCTGACTTACTTGGCATTCCGTCACCATTCTTTGGTAGGAAAGTGCTATCTCTATAGGGTTGAGATTTTCTCTTTGTATATTCTCAATCAGAGCCATTTCGATGGAGCGTTGATCGTCTACATCCCGTATAAAAGCGGGCATTTTATGTAGGCCAACAAGTTTAGCCGCTCTGAAACGTCTTTCGCCAGAAATTATCTCAAATTTTCCGCCTTCTTTTTCACGAACAGTGATGGGCTGAATCAAACCATGTACACGAATAGATTCCGCCAATTCCTCAATAGATTTTGAGTCAAAGTGACTTCTAGGTTGCTGAGCCCCTACTTCAAGTTTGTCTATTTCCACCTCACTCACACCCCTAAAAGCTGCCACCTTTCGCTGAACAACCATGTCAGAGTCTGTTAATAGCGAACTCAAGCCCTTATTCTTATTTTGTTCCATCTACTTCTTTTATCTCAGGCAGATTATTACGTTTTAAAAGTTCTTTGGCCAGGTCTATATAACTGATAGCTCCTTTATTTTCCAAAAATTTAATATCAAACTCAGCTTCTTTGTCTCCAGAAAACATAAGCAATGCTGGCACTCCGTAACTTGGAGCTTCTGCGAGTTTTACGTTACGAGGAACTATAGTTTCAAAACATATTGTATCAAAATATTTCCTAACATCGTCAACCACCATTTTAGACAAGTTGGTTCGGGCATCGTACATGGTCAATACATAACCTTCCATTTCAAGACTAGGATTCAATCTTTTTTTGATGATGTCGATTGTATTTTGGAGTTTAGCTATACCCTCCAAAGCAAAATATTCGCATTGCACCGGAATCAAAACAGAGTCAGAAGCTACGATAGAATTTATTACCATGAGACCCAAAGACGGCGAACAGTCAATGAAAATAAAATCGTAATCCTCTTTAATTTCATGAATAATTTCCTTTAATATATATTCACGAGCCACTTGATTGACTATTTCCAATTCAAAACCAGCCAAATCAATATGACTTGATATCAAATGAAGATTAGGAATTTGGGTTTCGATAATGCAGTCTTTGATTTTTGAATGCCCCACCAATGTTGAATAAATGTTATTCTTTTGGTCTTTGCTATCAATACCAATACCCGAGCCAGCGTTGGCCTGAGGGTCAGTGTCTACAATCAAAACCCTGTAATCCAATACCGCCAAACTGGCTGAAAGATTGATGGCGGTAGTGGTTTTACCTACTCCACCTTTCTGATTTACTATCGATATAATTTTTCCCATCTATTGTCTTCGGTTAAAGAGATGCAAATATAGTTAATTTTGAAAAAACTCCACCGACAGCACTTCAATATGTAGATAAGTAGCCTTAATGTGGAAAAGTTTTCGAAACAAACGAAGCCTTCAGAATCGCAGATTGCTATTTATCCCTACCTTAACGCACTCCTGTAGGTAGCAGTGCCACATCAAACCTACCAAAAACTTAAAATAACGAGCAAAAAAATAAACTTGTCCGCCTGAAAAAATGGCAGAGTGAGATGCCTTAAGTCAGTAGAAGCCCCTTACTCGGAGAATGCTCGGATTTCCTTTAATAATCCAAACCAAAAATACACGACAAACAAAGCCAATTTAGTGGTAAATAAAATCATTCTAAAATTCATGAGAATAGAAATATTTTTTAGTTTTGTCCAGACAAAAAAACCTTTAACAACCTGACTCCAAAAACATAAAAAGCTTTTATTTTTTGGCAAAATTTCCTAAAACCCAAATACGAAAAACACCTTTGCTCAGTTTGTCTTCAAAAAAAATAATATTGGTTTTAGGTTTTAATACCCTTGAGAGGATTAGAATATCAAATTTCTATATAAACTAAGTCATTGAAATACAGAAACTTAAAAAACTAAAATTTCTAAAAAATATCAGTATGTTACAGATTTTAGAAGAAATACGAACTGTTTCTAAAAAAAAATATGCCCTCCGTTATAAGATTTCGTCCCTAAATTTCTAAAATAACAAAAAAGTAACAAAGTGAAATTTACAGAGGCTTGCATAGAAAAAATCATTTCGTACAGCCCTAGCATCACAAAAAACGTTTTTTTTTGACTGTTTCGGCGATTCGACTTTTTACAAAAATGCAGCAATCCGCAAAAAAGAAGCGGGTAGGCCCAGTGCCGCATATCAGGGCACACCTAGTAGGTAATTTGGCTGTATTCTTAAAACCGAAACTTTAGTTAGATAATCTCACTTTAAAATTTTTTAGAAAGAAAAATAAAGATAATTTTACGACATGATACCTCAGGATACCGTTCAGCAAATCATTCAGGCCGCCGACATCGTAGAAGTGGTGGGCGAATTTGTAAGCCTCAAAAAAAGAGGGGCGAGCATGATTGCTTGCTGTCCGTTTCACAACGAAAAAACACCATCCTTCAACGTCTCGCCCTCAAAAGGCATTTACAAATGCTTTGGGTGCGGTAAAGGTGGTGACTCTCTCAGGTTTGTGATGGATTTAGAAGGGCTCTCCTACCCTGATGCCTTGCGTTGGTTGGCAAAAAAATACAATATTGAGGTAAAAGAGCGTGAATTCACCGATCAAGACCTCATCAATCAAAACGAAAAAGAAAGTCTTTTTATCGTTTTGGAGTATGCTCAACAATATTTTGCCGAAACTATGGCCAACTCAGAGGAAGGCCAAAGTGTGGGTCAATCGTATTTTATTGAAAGGGGTTTTTCAAAAACTGCGATTGAAAAATTTCAGCTCGGCTATGCCCTTGACGCTAGAAATGAATTTGTAAAAAAGGCTGAAAGAGCAGGATTTAGCAGCGAAATTCTCGAAAAAGCGGGTCTGATAAGTGTAAAAGAAGGAGATATAAAAATAGATAGGTTTAGAGGCAGAGTGATATTCCCGATACACAACGTGGCTGGCAAACCGATTGCCTTTGGTGCTAGAATACTCAAAAACGACCCCAAAGCTCCAAAATACATCAATTCGCCTGAAACCGAAATCTATCACAAAAGCCAGATAGTTTATGGCATTTATCAGGCCAAAAATGCCATTCGTCAGACCGACAATTGTTTTTTGGTGGAAGGCTACACCGACGTGGTTTCGTTGCACCAAGCTGGAATAGAAAACGTAGTGGCTTCATCAGGAACGTCGTTAACACCTGAACAAGTGCGACTTATTAGGCGATTTAGCGACAACATAACTGTACTTTATGACGGCGATGCCGCCGGAATTAAGGCATCCTTAAGAGGTATAGACATCATTCTGGAAGAAGATATGAACGTGAAGTCGGTGGTTTTTCCAGACGGAGACGACCCCGACAGCTATATCAGAAAAGTAGGTGTTGCGGCGTTTTCAGAATATGTAAAAACTCACCAAAAGAACTTCATAAACTTCAAAACGGAGCTTTCACTCGCCGATGTGGGCGATGACGCCATAAAAAAAGCCGACCTAATAGCTGATCTGGTGAATTCAATAACCAAGATTCCGAATCCAATAAAAAGGTCGGTGTTTTATCAGGAAGTGGCCAAAATGCTGCAGATTGACGAAAATATTCTGATAAACGAAGGCAATAAGATAGTTAAGACCAAAATTAACGACAACAACAAGCGAACAGAAAAATTCGATGGTGGCACAATAAGCCCAGCACCACCACTTAGAAATCAGGAACTGGAAATAATAGCCACCCTCAAAAAACACGATGTTCAGGAGGAAGCCTTAGTAAAAGACTTGGTGCTCTATGGGCATTTTGTAATAGAAAAAGACGAAGAAACAGGTCAAGAGCACACCTTAGCGGACTATCTTTTACATGAAACCAACGACCTGAAGATAGAAACACCGCTTTTTTCTGAAATCTATCAATTGTATAAAACAGAATATCTTACTGGCAATGCTCCCACAAGCCAAATGTTTTCTTCGAACCCCAACCCACTGATACAAGACGTGGCCGTAAGCTGGCTAAGTCCAAAACACGAGCTGAGCGAAAGATGGGATAAATTCGAGATTTTCATTCCGAAATATGAGGAAATGCTTAATGAGTTTTCTTACCGTTTGGTGCTGAGAATCAGAAAAGAGAAAATCCAAAAAGAAATTGACAGCCTCATAGAAGAAGTAGACACCGCTTCGGACGAAGATTTGGAAATAATCATGAATCAGGTGGGTAAAAAAAGAGGAATTCTCAAACTAATAGCCGAAGAACTTGGTTCGGTAATTTGATGCACTTCCGTAGTTTTTACGCCAAAAACTACCCAATTTTGCGATTTTTTGTGCAAATTGCGATTTAATTCAGTTTTCAGTAAAATTAAGATATATGTCAAACGAAGTTTTGTTTTTCGGTGCTTTTGCCTTGTTTGTGATATTTGTAATGCTCCTCGACCTTGGAGCCTTTAATCCTAAAAAGGCAGGGATTGTAAAATTCAAAGAGGCAGCCTTTTGGAGTGCCATTTGGGTGGGGCTTTCAATTGGCTTTTACTTTTTTCTCAGAAACTACGGATACTTTATTCATGATATCAGCGATGCTAGCCATTTAAATACTATCCAACAATTGTACTATAAAAACCTAAAGCTAGGCTCAGACTATTCCGAAAATCTTAAGACTTTCCAGAATAATATGGCCTTAGAATATGTTACAGGTTACTTGGTAGAATACTCACTTTCGGTAGATAATATTTTTGTATTTATTCTGATTTTCAATTCCTTCGGGGTCAGAAAGAAAAACTATAAAGACGTGTTGGTTTGGGGGATACTTGGTTCAATTGTTTTGCGTTTTGTATTCATTTTTCTAGGAGCTGCTTTAATTCAAAAATTCGAGTGGATTCTTTATATCTTCGGTGCGTTTTTGGTTTACACTGGTATTAAAATTCTCTTTTCAAAGGATGAAGAAGAAAATATTGACACCAAGAATCATCCAGCGGTGAAAGTGACCTCGAGGTTTTTCAATGTGTACGAAAAATTCGTTTCCGACAGATTCTTTTTTAGACACAAATACAAAGCCAACAAGCTGTATATCACGCCTTTGTTTGTGGTCATAGTAGTTATAGCCTTTACTGATGTTATTTTTGCGGTGGATTCAATTCCTGCCATTTTTAGTATCACCAAAGACCCATATATTGTATTTTTCTCAAACGTATTCGCTATTATGGGCTTGCGTTCGATGTTCTTTTTCTTGGTAAATATCATTGATATGTTTGCCTATTTAAAATACGGCCTAGGCGTTCTGTTGACATTTATTGGAGTAAAAATGTTAGCACATCATTGGTTAGAGGGTATGGGCTTTACCAATTTACACTCGTTGATTGTCATTGTTTTAATATTAGGCTTAAGTATAGGGGCTTCTTTATTGTTCCCACCGAAAGAAGAAAAACCAGCCATATAAGCTCAGCACACGAAAAAAGCACTTGGGGAAAACCCTCAAGTGCTTTTTTTATAAACTTTTACGCAATATATTATTTTTAGTATTAACCATTCACAATATAACTTTCGAGGTATTTGATGTGTTCTTTTTGTTCGTCAAGAATAGCACCTACAATATCTCCAACACTCAAGACCCCCACCACAGTGCCGTCGTCAACAACGGGAAGATGTCTAAATTTCCTTGCGTTCATGATTTCCATACAATCTTTTGAGGTCATTTTTGATGCCACGGTGTACACATTGGGAGTCATTACTTCGGCAATAGTGGTGGTTTTGGCACTTCTACCCTGCACAATTCCTTTTCGGGCATAATCTCTTTCTGAAAAAATGCCAACGAGTTTGTCACCTTCCATCACCAACAATGCCCCGATGTTATTATTGCTCATAACTTCCAAAGCCTCATAAACGGTAGCCGATGGAAGAACCGAAAGAATGGTTTTTATCTTTTTGTTATTCAAAATAGTTTTTACTGAGGTAGGCATGATGTTTAGATTTTTTAGATAACCAAAGTAGATAAAACTATTAGATAAATCAAGTAAAATATCAAAAAAATGACAATTGTATCTATCATTTTCTTTTTTCTCTATTGTGACGATCTCAAGAAGCTCCTTATTTGCGTGGGTAAATAACCCTTTCGACTAGAACCTTAATTCATAACCTCAATTTATCTAAAAAGAAAACCTACATGTATTATTTTAGCTCCCGAAAATACTTTTTGGAAGCCCAACCTTATCAATTTAAGGCATTTAGCACGGTCTTTAAGCAAATTATTACAAAAAAGCTTAGTTTAGTGAAAGCCAAATTTGTCCTCCTTACCATAAATGACTTTATATCGTTTTTTTCCTGTAAAAAAGGTATAGAAAACGTAATTCTTGTTACAGTAAATCCATCAGCAGCGGCATCCACATTTGATGGAGACTTAGCCTCTAAACGGTTTCAGGTGGCCTCAGCCGCTGTTTTGTCCAATATGTTTGTGTACAACCACCACTTCAAAAATTATTCTCATGCCTAAAGAAGACTAGCACCAGCATCTATCCATTCATTCTTTTAGTTTGTCCAAGAAGCTCGGTTTCGCCACTTTATGATGTAAAATTACTGAATACCAAAAAAAGAAGGTCTAAAAAACGGCAAACACATCAGCAGAAGTGCCTGTGAATTGATAATTTATAGGATGCATCTTCAAGAACCTTTGCAAAATCAACCAAATAATTTTTAAAAATTTATGCTGCCGATTTGAGTTTGGCCTCCATTTCTCTGGCCATAGGGGCCAATACGTGGTCTTCAATGATGGCGTGTTTACGAAGTTCCATTTCAAAAAGTTCTACTTGGTTGAGAAAAACACGGTAAGGAAGCGGAGTTTCTTCGTTCAAAGAATAACTATGAATAATAGAAGAGACGGTTTTCAAATCGTCTTCTATAGGGTCGTGATTATCATCAAACGATGCTATAGAACATCCATTAAGAAGTGTCTGAACTTCAGTAGTAGTCATTTCTCCTTTAGAAGCGGCTATCAAGCTTTTGATATACGGAAAAAACGTCTTTTCTTCCATTCTTATATGCTCAACCAAACGGTTTTTATAGTCATTAAAGAATGAAGTCAAACTTGCCAATATTTTGTGCGTTGATCCATATTTATTGAAAATATGCATCATCGTTTGCTCAATTTCCGGTAGTTTTTTAGACAAATAAAATTTGTGCGAGGCTTGCAAATAGGCCAATACCTGCTCTACCGAAAACTTGTGGAGTTTTTGAAAAGGAAAATTGTCTTCGTCGTTGTGATAAAGTTCCAAAATGACCTCCATCAACTCCGACTCCATATTGAATCGTGCATAAATATCCTGGGCAGCAGGGTCAATGACCTCTAAACGTTCGGTTACAAGCTGATACATTTTGTTGGTTTCAACGAGACTTTCAAGTGTTTTGGCGTCCATATCAATTATTTTTTAAATCCTCCACAAAGGTTCTATTTCAAAAATAAATTAAAAATGACAAAAATCATAGATAAAATATTTAATTAATTTGTGTAAAGACTCAAAGAAGCTTATTTTTAGAAAAAAAATAAAGCTTCAAGATTTGCAGCCCATATTTTCCGGAAAATACGTTTTTTTTTTAACAAAACGATTTTAGGTAAAAAAATATTCAATCAATCTTAATAATGAAAAACAAAACCTCTAGAAGAAACGTACTCCGCTCGCTCGGAACGGCCTCTGCGGTATCATTTGCAGGCATTTCTGCCGTAAAAGCCTCAGAAATCAAAGTCAACTTACCTTTAAAAAGTAACATCAAACACTCGGTGTGCAGGTGGTGCTATGGCTCAATTCCTTTCGAAGAACTTTGTCAAGGAGTCAAAGACATCGGCATGGCTTCCATTGAGCTTACTGGCCCCAAAGAATGGCCTATACTGAAACAATATGGTCTTACATGTGCCATAGGTTGGGGTGAGTGGCCAAAAGGAATGGGTTTACACAATTTCTTCAACAACCCCAAAAACCATGAAGAATTAATAAAACTTTACGAGGAGCTCATACCTCTGGCAGCTGCAAACGGTATAAAAAACCTGATTTGTTTCTCAGGTAACAGAAACGGAATGACAGACCTAACGGGTATGATGAACTGTGCAAAAATTATCAGAAAGTTAATACCGACTTGTGAGAAAAACGGGGTTATACTTACGATGGAGCTACTAAGTTCTAAAGATAGTCATCCCGACTACATGTGCGATACCATAGAATGGGGGGCGGCATTGTGTGAGATGGTAAACTCAGAAAGTTTCAAGATGCTTTATGATATTTTCCACATGCAAAGCATGCACGGAGACCACATTCGCAATGTAAGAAAATACGGCAAATATATCAGTCATTATCATACTGGAGGCATGCCTGGCAGAAAAGAGATAGACAATACGCAGGAAATCTACTACCCAGCGGTTGTAAAGGCCATCATAGATTCGGGCTATAAAGGATACCTCGGGCAGGAATTTGTGCCAACTCCCAAAGACAAAGAAGGCATGCTAGCATCACTAAAAAGATGTGTTGAAATATGTGACGTTTAAGATTAGATAATAGCCTCAGCAAAACTGAGGCTATTTTATTTTCATTATAAAATCGCTCTTTTGAATCCTGCAGAAGAGAAAGTTTGAATCTTTCCATTTTCTTCATAAATGGCCAAAAAATCTATTTTCTGTTTTGTTGCTAGCGTTTTAGCCTTAACCAACCCCATTACTAAAAACGCAGTAGCGTAGGCATCGGCAGTAGCACAGTCTTTTGCGAGAACGGTAACGCTCAGCAAATTATGCGTGACGGGTTTTCCAACATGAGGGTCTATGGCATGCGAGTATTTCTTGCCATCTTTCAAAAAAAACTTGCGGTAACTGCCCGATGTGGCCAGAGACTGATTATCTAAAGCCACAATGGCTTGCAGTTTATTTTCGTCAGACGGATTCTCAACACCAACTTTCCAAATTTCTGCATTTTGATTCTTCCCGCTAGCTCTTACCTCCCCACCGATTTCTACCAGATAGTTGGCGATACTCCTTCTTGATAAAAAATCAGAAATCAAATCTACTGTATAACCCTGTGCAATTGCATTAAAATCTAATTGAATATTGGGATATTTCTTGGTTATACTGCCAGCTTTAAGGCTGATGTTTTTATAATTCACAAGTTTCCTGAGGCTGTCTAGTTGCAATTCTGTTGGGCTTAACAAATGTTTGGTTTTGGAAAATCCCCAAGCCTTCACCAAAGGACCAACAGTTACGTCAAAATGGCCTTTTGTTTTCTTAGAAATATGCTGCGAGCTAAGAAAAACTTTTTCGAAATGTAGATCTACCACTCCTGAATAAGTGTTTGCATTAATTTTAGATATCAGAGAATTACTGTCCCAAAGCGACATACTTGCGTCCAAAATATTGAACAAGCTATCAATAGATTTTGACAAATCGACACCCAACTTGTCCTCATAGATAATTTTGTAGGTTGTACCCTGAGCTTGGCCTTGCAGCGTCTTGTAGGGTATGGCTTCCAAACTCAAACAGACTATCGAACACAGCAGAAGAAGTATTTTATAATGCATTTCAAGGAATTATTCCATATAATTTAAATAAAAATCTCTAGAGTAGCTCGTCGTCATCAGCGGGTTTGAGTGCGGGTTGTGTACCCGTTTCGCCCTGCGGCACAGGGAAGCCTTCGTTGGGACTAAGCACACAGTCTCCAACTATTCTGATATCTTCCGGAATCACAAACTTTGTTTTCTTAAATTCTATGTCTTTGTCGGCATATACTTTTTGCATAAACAGACCCCATGCAGGCATAGCTACACGTGCACCTTGACCTTGCTCAATACTCTGAAAGTGAATGGCTCGGTCTTCTCCACCCACCCAAACGCCACCAATAAGGTCTTGGGTCATACCCATAAACCAACCGTCAGAGAAGTTGGAAGTAGTACCTGTTTTGGCCGCCACCTCGTTGCCATCCAAAACCCCAAAACGACCCAGGCCCACTGCTGTACCACCGGGAGCGGTAGCTCCACGCATCAAGTGAATCATTTTGTAGGCCGTCTCTTTGCTTAAAACCTCCTTTTGATCCGGCAAATATTCCTTAATAACTTCACCATTTTTGTCTTCAATTCTGAGCAGGACCATTGGTTCGGTGTATTTACCCTGATTCGCAAAAACGGCATAACCTGAAAGCAACTCAAACAGCGATACCTCACCAACACCCAAACATAGCGAGGGTGAATTGGGCAATTCACTCTTTATACCAAGCTGATGGGCATATTCTATGACTTTTGAAGGTTTAAACTCTTTTATTAACCTCGCACTAACCGTATTGATAGACTGTCCCAAGGCTTGTCTAAGAGTGAGAGATTCGTAAGAATATTTGCCGTCTGAATTTCTTGGAGTGTAGGTATCCATTATGCCATCAGCTGATCCAAAAGTTATGGGTTCATCTACTACTTTTTCACAGGTAGAAAAACCGTTATCAATGGCAGTTACATAAACAAAAGGCTTAAATGTAGAGCCCGGCTGCCTACGACTTTGGAACACGTTATCAAACTTAAAATGCTTAAAATTAATACCTCCCACCCAAGCTTTTATGTTGCCATTGCGAGGATTCATGGCCAACATGCCTATGTTTAAGAATCGCTTATAATGTTTTAATGAATCAATATGTGACATGACCGTATCACGCTCACCATTCCACGTAAAAACCCTCATGGGCACCTTCTCACGCATACGAGCCAAAATGGCCTTATCGTCGTTACCATAAGTTTCCTTCAAAATACGGTACATTTCGGTACGCTTGGCATTACTTTCTATGAAGTTCGGGATTTCGACATACTGACCGGAATTCTCGCTTTTTCGCTGCACCCAAGGGTTTTTATTCTTAAATGCGTTATTAAATTTGGTCTGCTGGTCACGCATGTGGGTTTTCATGGCCTCTTCGGCATAGTTCTGCATACGAGAATCTATGGTAGTGTATATCTTAAAACCTTTGGTGTATAAATCTGTCTCTGAATATCCAAGTTTAATCAAATCATTCTTTACGATATCTTTCAAATATTCCCTAAAATACTGGGCCATGCCATAGTTATGACTCTCAGGGGAATAATTTAGAACAATGGGCATATCTGACATAGACTTACCTTGCTCGAGAGTAATTTTGTTAAACTTCACCATTTGCGAAATCACAATATCTCTTCTGGCCTTCGAATTTTTAGGAAAAAACTTTGGATTAAATCTTGATGGATTTTGAATCATACCCACCAACAGAGCAGATTCCTCAGGTTCTAATTCCTTCGGGAGTTTTTTGAAATATATTTTTGCTGCCGACTTCAAACCAACGGCCCCACTGCTGAACTCAATGGTGTTAAGATACATGGTCATAATCTCGCTTTTGGTATAACGTCTTTCAAGCTTAATAGCTGTGACCCATTCTTTGGCTTTAATGGTCAAAGTACTGATTACGGGAACTTTATAAAATATACCCTCGTATGATTCATCCTGACGAAGTTTAAAAAGATTTTTGGCCAATTGCTGAGAAATCGTACTCCCACCGCCCTTTTTATTCAGCGTGATCAATCCTCCAAAAACTCGCAACATACTGCGGGCATCTATACCCGAATGCTTGGTAAACCTTACGTCTTCTGTGGCTATTAAAGCGTCTATAAAATTGTCAGGGATATCTGCAAATGTAATTGGGCTGCGGTTACCATTTTCGAAGAAAAATTTCCCTATAACCTTCATATCTGTAGAAATAATCTCAGAGGCTATCTCACTTTTGGGATTGTCCAAGTCATCGACAGAAGGCATTTTCCCAAATAACCAAAAAAGATTAAAGTTGAGGGCGATAATGAAAAACAGGAATCCAGCCAGACCTAAATAAAAAAATCTGTAGCATAATTTTATGAGACAATCATATTTTCCAGAAGCCAAGTTTTTGAGAATAGGAAGATTCATATTTTAAGGGAAAGATTGTATTTAGAATCCAAAATTAATATTTTAAATGATTCAACGCAGCAGTTAACAATTAATTACCAAAAAAATAAATAAATAAGCAATTTAAATATGAAATCTTGGCATTGGACTTACTTGTTGGTTGCTAAATTCGCCTGCAATGAATTTGAAATGTGCCGCCATGGCTATCATGCCGGCATTGTCTGTACAATATTGAAAATCAGGAATATACAAAGACCACTTCTGTTTTTCAGCCTCCAAAGTCAGTGCTTTTCTGAGGCCCTTATTGGCCGAAACTCCTCCAGCAATAGCAATCTCCTTGATTTTTAGTTCTTTAGCCGCTTTTCTAATTTTTCTGACCAATGTCGTAATTAGAGTTTGCTGATAAGATGCACAGATATCGTCGAGCCTTTCTGCTACAAAGTCTGGGCCGTGTTTTTGGATAAAATATAGAAGAGAAGTTTTGACACCACTGAAAGAAAAAGTATAGGCTGGCATCTCAGAAATCGGAAATTCAAAGGCATCAGGATTACCCAAGGCTGCATGATGGTCTATTTTCGGTCCACCGGGGTAGCCCAAGCCAAGCATTTTGGCAGCCTTGTCGAAGGCCTCACCCACTGCATCATCGGCCGTTTCACCTAAAACTTCCATGTCTAATGGATTCTTAACGAGTACGATTTGAGTATGCCCACCGCTAACTGTTAAACATAGAAATGGGAATGCAGGCTTAGGCTCATCAATAAAATGTGCTAAAACATGGGCTTGCATGTGATTCACTTCTATCAATGGGATATCTAACCCCAATGCAAAGGCTTTTGCAAAAGACGTGCCTACCAAAAGCGAGCCCAATAAACCCGGACCTCGTGTAAAAGCGATAGCCGAAAGTACATTTTTATTGATTTTGGCTTCCTCTATGGCCGCATTAACTACCCGCACAATATCTTGCTGATGAGCCCTTGAAGCCAACTCAGGCACCACGCCGCCGTGTTGCTCGTGGATAATCTGAGATGCTACAATGTTTGATAGCATTTTGCCGTTGTAAATAACCGCCGCCGAGGTTTCATCACAAGAAGATTCTATTGCTAAAATGACTATATTTTGAGTATTTAAGGGCATTTAGTTTTTATTATCATTATTTTTAAGAAATTTTGTGTGTTATTTCGGTAGGCAAAGATACGGAGAAGTCCAATAGCAGCCAAGTTAGTGGGTTCTTTGGATAAAGTGAAATTTCGAATTTATGAAAACCCATCTTTGAATTGTCAAAATTCTATAAAATTTGGTTTGAATTCTGAAACAAATATTGACTACAAATTATCAAAAAACCAAGGAATTTGAAACGCATCATAAACATACTGATCAATACTGTAGGAATATTATTCTTACTACTTGTATCGTTGGCTATTTTGGTGTACTACTCCTTACAATTACCTGAAGTACAGACCAATATCACTCAAAAAGCTACAGAATGGCTGAGTGAAAAACTTGGTGGAAATGTAACGATTTCGCAAGCAAGAATTTCGTGGTTGGACGAAATAACTTTTGAAGATATTAACATCAAAGACTTGCAGGGTAGAGACATGATTTTTGTAAGAGAACTTTACGTTAATTGCAAGACAAATTTCACCCTAGATTTGATGAATAATCTTAAAGTATCTTTAGATAAAAACTATATTCCATCTATTACTTTTAATCCAAAAAATATATTTAGATTCGACAACAACCTAGACTATGTATTACTCAAAAACCCAGAAGTCAAACTGGTTAAAGACAAAAATGGCCAACTTAATATCGATTACTGGATAGCGGCCATTGAAAAAATCGGGGAAGATTCCACCAAAATATCAATTCCCAATCAAAATACGCCCTTCACTATAGATAACGCCTATGTAACCAATGGCATGGTTAGTCTGAGTGATGCCCGAAGAGAGCGTTTCCCAGAAAAAACATTTGATTATTACAATTTTAGATTTGACAAAATAAATGCCAACCTCGCAGATGTACTTATTCTGGGTGATACGGTGGCTTTTAAAACTACCAACCTTTCAGCGGTAGATTTTCGAAGCGATTTGAAGATAAAAGACATAAAGACGAACTTTTTATATTGCAAAACGGCGATGTTGCTTGACAAATTATCGGCATATATAAACAATTCGTACATTGGCGATAAGCTTCATTTTTATTACGATAAACCCTCTGCATTCAATAATTTCTTCACAAAAGTAAAAATGAATGCTAACTTGAAAAATAACGTTCTAGACGCTCAAGACTTGGGAAGATTCTCATCCCAGATGTATAGCTTTAAAGAACGCTATGTACTCACGGCCCAAATGGACGGATTGTATGTTGATTTAAACTTTAAGGAATTTGATCTGAAATTTGGGACAGGTTCGGCTCTGAAAGGAAATGTAAACTTCAAAGGATTTCCTGATCTTTTGAAAACCAATACAACTTTAGCCTTAAAACCGTCGAAACTCCTTGCAAAAGACGTGAGTCAATATAGTAATAATACTGATTATCAGAAATATATAAACAAAATAGGCCAACTTGATTTGTCAGGTACTTTTGCAGGTTTATACAATGACTTCAGGACCAAGTCGGACCTAAACTCCACCGGACTTGGTAAAATAAATGGTGAAATGGAAGTAAAAATATCCAAAGAAGCCACCTATCAAGGAGATTTCAAGATTCAACAACTGGATCTTGGCAAGCTCTTCGATGAACCCTCTTTACAAAAACTTACCTTTGATGGTAAAATAAAAGGCACCGGTTTTGAAGTAAAAAGTGCATTGCTCGAACTCGATGGTCACGTTGCAGAAATAGCCTACAACGGTTACAACTATCAAAATATCTTGGTAAAAGGTAATCTTGGGCAGTCCATATTTGATGGCTATGTAGACATCAAAGACCCAAATATTACAGCCCAAGTGGAAGGTAAAGCTGACCTCAACAAGGAACTCAATACATTTAAAATCAAAGGATTACTTGAAAATGCAAATCTAAAACCACTTGGAATTTCGAATGAAGATTTGAAGGTTAAATCTACCATAAACTTTGACTTTATTGGTAACAAACTTGACGACTGGATAGGCCGAGCTAGATTTTCAAATACCGTTTTAGAAGATGAAAATCATACATTGGCAGTAGATTCATTGTATTTCAACTCTGGCATTTTTGAAAACCAAAGACGTTTTTCGTTGGTATCAGAGTTTTTCAATATTTACATCAACGGCGATTTTATTCCAAGCAAAATAATAGCCGATGCAAGGACACTTTTTAAGGAATACAAATTATATTTTGATGAAACAGAAAATGAAAGATTGACTTATTATAAAAACAAAAACTCACTCAAAAGCACTTCTAGTAAATTTTATGATGCCAACTATCAACTTTATTTCAAGGATAGTAGACGTTTTTTTGGTTTTTTTGACCCAAATATTTATGTGTCTGCGGGTTCTAGATTAAGCGGGAAGTTTTCTTCAAGAGCCACCTCGGAGTTTTCGTTGGAAGGAGAGCTCGACAGTGTTAGCTACAAAGGCAATCAATTCAATAATTCCACCATCGACTTCAATACCTCCAAGTATGGCCGTTCGCCAGAGGTACTGTCATCGCTTATACTTACTTCTGCTAATCAGAGAGTTAGCAATGGAATTTTGACTGAAAACCTTTTTGCCAATGCCTACTGGGGACAGGCCAACACCATCAATTTTGACGCTTCCATTGACCAACAAAATAGCAATAGCAAAATCGGACTTTTCGGTTCGGTGAAGTTTACGCCTGAGGGTTTTGACATACGATTCAATCCAAAAAATAGTGAGGTTTATTTGATAGACAAAAAATGGACTTTTTCGGAGAACAATCTCATCAATGTGTTGGAAAACAAAGTAGTATTTAATGATTTGAAACTATCAAATAATAACCAAATTGTGCGGTTCAACGGGGTGGTTTCGAAGGATCCACAACAAGAGTCTGTTTTGAGCGTTCAGGATTTTGATTTGCTAACGCTAAATCCATTTACAAATGTAGAAACCAAGGGCGTTGCCAACGGTGAACTGCGTTTGAGAGATTATTACAAGAACCCTATTTTTACTAGCAACCTTCACATAGAAAACCTTGAATATCGAAATAGCCTGATTGGAACGGTTACTACCGAGGCCAACTGGGACAATTTGGCGAACAAGCTCAAAATAAACGGTAGTGTTTTTAGGCAGTTTGAGGAGATCTTTAGAATGAGCGGATACTACGATCCCGAAATTAAGAACAACCCACTTAATCTCAAAGCTAAGATTAGAAACCTGAACTTGAATATGTTTGAAGGCATGCTAACTGGTGTGATGACGAATATGACAGGTGTTGCCGAAGGCGATTTGGAAATATTCGGTAGTCCCTTAGATCCTATCTTAAAAGGACAAATAGACATCACCAAAGGTTCTTTGAAGGTTCTTTCGTCTGGAACAACGCTCTATTTTGACGAGAAAATATTGCTAAATGAGGAAGGCTTTGTGGCCGCACCTGAGGGCATTATCGTGCGTGACGCTCCAACCGGAGGGAACTCAGCTATTATTCAAGGGGGTATATTCAATGGCGGCTCAGGTAAATTTATGGTAGGTCTGAATGCCAGCATAAAAGGCAAAGATGGTTTTAAAGTACTGAATTTAAAGTCATTTGAGAGCGATGTGTTCTATGGAACAGCCTTTGCGGGTGGCGACTTACAAATGACCGGTGACTTTGAGAACATTGTGGTAACGGGTAACTTGAATAGCAAAAAAGGTACAAAGATTACGATTCCGATGGATAGTGGCAAAAAAATCGACCTAAAGCAAGAGGGCATTCCTTTCTTGAAAAAAGCAGAAAAAGTAGATTCTACTTTACTGCAAAAATCAAAGAAACCAAAAATAAAAACCGGAGGAGTAAAATTGGCATTCAATCTCAGTTTTACACCTGATGCCGAGTGTGAGATCATATTTGATCGGACCAATAATGATGTACTTAATGTCTTTGGCGAAGGTCGTTTGAGTATATTATATGATACCCGCGGAGATTTTACTATCAATGGTCCATATGTAGTTAGAAGTGGAAAGTATAATTTCAGTTTCCAAAATCTAGCCTCCCTCCGCAAATTCAATATCGTAGATGGCAGTCGCATCACATGGACAGGTGACCCTTATGAGGCAAGTTTAGACCTCAAAGCAAACTATACAGCCAACATTCCGATTCCGAGTTCTATTTCACAAGATTTGGCAAATACTTCCACACGTTTTCCCGTAAACGTGTCTGTGCTTCTGTCTGATAGATTACTGACGCCAACCATTAAATACGATGTGAATTTTGACTTAAAACAGATACCTCTAAATGGGCAAACCGATTTGCTTGGATTTGAACAAAGACTCCGAAACGATGAACAACTGTTAAGTAGAAACGTTTCAAGTATTCTGGTTTTTAATGAGATATTCCCTGATAATATATCCGAGGCCATTACCCAACAGTTTTTAATAGATAACGTGAGTAATCTGCTATCGAACCAAATTGGTAACCTAGCCAACAAACTAAACCCTAACCTCGAACTAGGGGTGCAATTTGGCAATTTCAGGGAAAATATCTTGAACAACATGCAGCTGAATTTCAGTTATAGATTTCTCAATAACAGAATAAAACTTAGTGGTAAGAGTTCATTTATAAATAGTCTCGAAAACAATATAAATGTGGGTACTACTGGGCAGTTGTCGGTGGGTGGTGAATTAGAGTATAATCTCTCGCAAGATGGCGAGTATAAATTCAGACTATATTCCAGAAGTGTTCCTACCAATTTTTACACATTTTCTTCAACAGGAAACGTGGTAGTTTCTGGTGGAAACTTTATCATTTCAAGAAACTTTAATTCGTTCCTGAACATCAAGAAAACGAAGACAATTCCATTGGGAGTTGGTAAAAAAGAAGAAGTTTCCTTACTAAAATTAGACTCAATAGGAAGTAATTTTATAAAATGATTAAGTTTCAGAACTGCTATGACGGTGGGATGCAGTTTCCAATAATACATAACGACCAAGCCCAAAAAACATAATAATGAAACAACAAAGAAGAAGATCTCCTGAAAAAACCAAACGAAACCCTGAGCAAATCTTTGATTTTCAGCAGTCTTCGCATATCATAGAGTTAGAGGCTGCCGTGTTGGGAGGCGTCATAAAAGAAAAAGACGCACTCACCACAGTGATTGACGTGCTTAAACCAGAAAGTTTTATTTCAGAAAAACACGAGGCCATTTACCAAGCGATTTTGACACTTTTTGGCAAATCCGAACCCGTGGATTTATTGACCGTCACCAACCAACTTCGACTCAATGGCGAGCTGGAATTCATCGGCGGAGCGGCGTATTTGGCACGTATAAGTGCCAAGTCTATCTCAAGCCATATAGAACAAGATGCTCGTATTATAGTGCAGTATGCAATCAGAAGAAGCATTGTAAAAATAATGGGTGATGTGCAAACAAAAGCCTACGAGGATACTACGGACGTATTTAATCTCCTTGATAGCACGGAGCAACATCTAAGAGAAATACAAGAAGGAAATCTCAATAAGAACATTCCTGACCTGCATCTGGTGGTACAGAAAACCATCCAAGAAATAAAAAACAAAGCGGAACAAGATGGTGGATCGGCTAGTGTCCCGTCAGGATTTCCATCTCTTGACAGAGTAACGGGTGGATGGCACAATACCGAGCTAGTCATCATAGCTGCTAGGCCTGCCATGGGCAAAACGGCCTTTGTGGTATCCGCACTTCGTAATGCCGCTATTGACTTTAAAATGCCCGTGGCTTTGTTTTCTTTAGAAATGAGCAGTCAACAGGTAATGCTCCGTTTGATATCTACTGAGGCTGAGATAGACTCTAACAAACTCAGAAAAGGTGAACTGGATACGGACGACTGGCACGCCTTGCACTCTAGACTAAACAACCTCGCCACTGCTCCCATATATATAGACGACACCCCTGCACTTTCGGTGTTGGAGCTTCGTACCAAAGCCCGCCGACTAAAGGCATTTCATAACATTAGATTGCTGATAGTAGATTACTTGCAACTCATGACCGCCGGAAACGGCAAAGGCGGCATGAACCGTGAGCAGGAAATAGCGGCCATTTCGAGGTCATTGAAAACCATAGCCAAAGAACTGAATATACCAGTGTTGGCACTTTCGCAGCTGAGTAGATCGGTGGAAACCCGTGCTGGAGATAAACGCCCGCAACTCTCAGACTTGAGGGAATCAGGCTCCATAGAGCAAGATGCCGACGTGGTGATGTTCCTCTATCGACCTGAATATTACCAGATTACAGAAACCGAAACAGGCGAAAGCACCAAAGGAATGGCTGAGGTAATTATAGCCAAAAACCGAAGTGGCTCGGTGGATAACGTAAACTTGAGATTTGTGGGTAAATACACCCGTTTTATGGAATTTGACGGTTTTACGGTGTCGCAAGACAAATATGAAGAAATCAGCGGCACCAAAATACTGGGCAGCAAAGCCAATGATTTGTAGGGTTTTGAATGATTCTTATCTGCAAAAAGAATGTAGATAATTCTGATTATCTGCGAGATTCTGGCAATTGTTCTATCTAGCCATTCTGCCTTGCATTCGTTTTATAGGAGCTCAACTCTTCCCATCCAGAAAAGTAGAGCCAAATCCAATGGGGTTATAAAAATATAGTAAAACGTAAAGGAGTTTTGGAGCGGCTAATGTGAAATCAGCTCAAACAAAATGAAATTTCTTCTTTTTACTTTTCTGATACTTTCGAATGGAAAATTTTCAAAGTAATTCTTAATTTAGCCAAAAAAATATTAATTCAACATGTCATTCCGATCCTACATAGACAATATTAAAACCAAGACAGGAAAGTCTCCAGAGGACTTTAAAAAACTAGCCGAAGAAAAAGGCTTTATGGTGGAAGGAGAAATTCCGAAAAGTATAAAAGCAACCCAAATAACCAATTGGCTCAAAGAGGAGTTTGAACTAGGCCGCGGCCACGCAATGGCTATATTTGCCAGTTTGAAAGGTAAAACCGAATAAATATTTAGCCAAACAACTATGTTGACTTCCATAAGCCCCAAATTGCCCATGCGAAACAAAGCCGCCACGTGGGAATTTTATATTGAAAATCTTTGCTTCAGTCTTTTTGGAGATTATGATGGCTATTTGATGGTCGAAAAAGACAATATAGAGCTTCATTTTTTTGAATTCCGAGACCTAAATCCGCTTGAAAACTACGGTCAGGTATATATCCGTACCAACAACATTGAAGAATGGTACAAGCAGGCCATCGACAAAAAACTAATGATGCCCAAGGCCGGACATTTAGAAACTAAACCTTGGAGAATGAAAGAATTTTCACTCCTCGACCCTGACCACAACCTACTCACATTTGGGCAAGATATTTAATTGACTAGCCTTTTCTAAATTTCACTTATTGAGAAAATAATTGATTCAAATTTTGGGTAAGAAAAACAATCTATTTAATAAAACAAAAAATATTTACTTAAATTTAATATTTAATTATTGTTTATCAATAAATATTTATTACGTTTGTGGCATAATTTAAAATAAAACAAAAATGTCAAATTCGAATAAGTATGTATTTTACGGCCTCCGAGTGATAGCTTGGATTATTTTCGTTGGTCTCTGCATTGAGGCAGGAGCACTGTTGGTCAACTTTGTAATAAGTATTTACAATCCAGAAATAGTTTCTAGACTTTACGAAAAGTTAGATTTAAGTGAGTTGTATGCGTATTCAGAAGATGCTTATTACGGCATGTACAGTTTCATTTTGGTCATAGCCATATTAAAAGCCTACCTATTTTATGTGGTCATCGAGCTTGTAAGCAAGCTTAGTTTATCAAAACCTTTTAGTGATTACGTAGCTGACAAGATCAATAAAATCAGCTATTATACATTTTCTATTGGCCTTATAAGTTACATAGGAAAAGAAACAGCCAAACATTTGCAGCATCGTGGCATAGAATTAGACACGTTAAACAAATTTTGGGCAGACAGCGAAGCATTCATATTGATGGCAGCAGTGATTTATGTGATTGCTCAGATTTTTAAAAGAGGAATAGAAATACAAAATGAAAACGACTTAACGATATAAAATATGCCCATAATAGTAAATGTAGATGTGATGATGGCCAAGCGAAAAATGTCATTAAACGAACTTTCTGAAAAAGTAGACCTGACGCTTTCTAACCTATCTATTTTAAAAACTGGCAAAGCCAAAGCCATAAGATTCAGCACCTTAGAAGCTATTTGCAAGGCTCTCGACTGCCAACCGGGTGATATTTTGGAGTTTGTGAAATGAGTTTAAAAAGCTATTTTTTTGCACTAAATTTCAATAATTTTAGTACATTTTTAACATAATTGATGCCTAAACCCTTAAAAATCTCAACACTGCTTATTGTAGTTTTAGGGATAGTAATGCCAAAGATTGGCTTTTCACAAACAGATAGCTCCGCCAAATTTGTTTTTAGTGCTTACGCTGAACCATATTTCAGTTTTGACCTAACGGACCGCAGCCAAAAGCTAAAAGAAGATTATATATACAACCACAAACGAAACAAGATGCCCAACCTAAATCTGATATTCGTAAAGGGTGCATATAATTTTGGGCATATCAGAGCAAACCTAGCCATCACGGCTGGCGATTATGCCAAATATAACCTTGCCAACGAACCTAGATTATATAGACATGTGATGGAAGGCAATTTAGGAGTCAAGCTTTCGAAATCAAAGAATATTTGGCTCGATGCCGGAGTAATGCCCTCGCACATAGGCTTTGAAAGTGCCATAGGTGCCGACTGTTGGACATTGACCAGAAGTCTTTTGGCCGAAAACTCTCCTTATTTTGAAACAGGACTAAAGCTCTCCTCGGTTTCGAAAAATGAAAAATGGACAACCGCCTTCCTTCTCCTAAACGGATGGCAGAAAATAAAAAGACCCGATGGTATCAAGAAACCATCTTATGGCGTCCAAATAAACTTTAAACCAAACGATAGAATTCTCGTAAACTATAGTAATTTTCTAGGCTCTGACAAAGCAGATTCTTTGGGTATTCCCCGATTATTCCATAACCTATATGCCCAAATGCAACTTACAAACAAGCTGGATCTTCTGGTGGGTTTTGACTATGGGACGGATTTTGGAACAAACAATAAAAAATTCAGCAGCTGGTATTCGCCAGTCCTCATCTCAAGACTTCACATCAAAACTAACCACACAGTAGCCTTAAGATTAGAACATTACGCCGACCCGCACGAAACCATTGTCATCACCGAAACGCAAAGTGGTTTTCAAACCACAGGTGTATCGCTCAACTATGATTTCCGTCTTTCGAAATATATACTTTGGAGAATTGAACCAAAGTTATTCTATGCACAAAACCCTATCTTTACAAAATCCAACAAGCCTAACTACTCAAACTTATCAGTCACCACTGCTCTTGCTTTTAAGTTCTAGCCGAACTGGATAAAGCCGAGTATCAAAAAACTTGAGTCCATTTATAAAACTTAAACCCAGATTTAATGTAATACTTTTCAGAACAGAAAAAAAGGTTTTGGGGGCTCTTAATATTTGGGAGATTTTCGGTGATAAAAGATTAGATTTGTAAGTATGTTTTCTCCAAAAGGCATGCATTTTTCTTTTATCATGCATATAAATCCTTGGAAAACAAGTCTTTTGTTAGGCACAGCGAGGATATTAAAGGGAGCAGTTATTTAAGTCATGCGACCTCTGTTAGAAAAGTAAAAACAAATATTAACAAAATGGACTTATTCGACTATAAACCCGACGCATCAAAAAACTGGCTTCCCTGCGATGGCACGGTGAACTATTACGGAAAGCTATTTGACCAAAAGCAGGCCAATCATTACCTAGATGTGTTGCTGAATACCATTGAATGGCGAAACGACGAAGCCATTATTTTTGGCAAAAAAATTATAACCAAACGAAAAGTGGCCTGGTATGGCGAAAAACCCTTTGAATATACCTACTCCAACACCACCAAGCAGGCCCTTTTGTGGACCAAAGAGCTTTTGGAATTGAAAGAATTGATAGAAAAAGAGACGGGTGAAACCTTTAACTCATGCTTGCTGAATCTTTACCATACCGGCGAAGAAGGCATGGCGTGGCACAGCGACGGCGAAAAAGATCTAAAAAAAGACGGAGCCATCGGTTCGATGAGTTTTGGAGCAGAGAGAAAATTTGCTTTTAAACATAAAAAAAACCAAGAAAAAGTGGAATTATTTCTGGAACACGGTAGTCTGTTAGTTATGAAAGATACCACACAAACGCATTGGTTGCACAGGCTTCCGCCCACCAAGAGGGTTGCCTCGGCTCGTGT
>CAMCYZ010000039.1 GCA_945885545.1 Spirosoma fluviale | reverse complement strand
AGGCTATAACTCCTTCAATATCAGCAACTTTTCTGTAGCTATCAGATACGTTAAATCCAGTGTTTTTAAGGGCTATTAGGCTTTCTTCGTGCGTTTTGAATTCATCAGTTTCAGAAAGATATTGATAAATGTAACAGTCGAGATTTCTGCCGGACACCACACTAGAATCCTGCATTTTAAAGGTCCCTGCTGCCGCATTTCTTGGATTGGCTAGCTTGTCTTCGCCTATGTCTTCACGTTCGAGGTTTATTCTTTCAAAAACTTCGTTTGGCATAAATCCCTCGCCACGAATCTCAAAATTCTGACCAATGGTGCCACCTCCAAAAAGCGTTGTCTGGGCAGTATTGGTCTTTTGGTTGATTCTCAAAGGTAAAGTCCGCAAGGTTTTTATATTGGTGGTGATGTCGTCGCCTTGTGTGCCGTCGCCTCGCGTTACACCTCTGACCAGTAAGCCGTTTTCGTAAGTCAATGACAGCGAAATGCCGTCAAATTTTATTTCACATATATATTCGTAGCTGCCACCGTTGAGGCCTTTTTTTATGCGGTCGTCCCAGTCGCGTAGTTCATCTTCGCTGTAAGTGTTCGATAGCGACAGCATCGGATATTTGTGTACCACTGTCTCAAATGACTTGGTAATAGTACCCCCAACCCTGTGGCTAGGAGAGTCAGGCCTCTTTAGGGAGGAGTTTTGAGCCTCTAGGGATTCTAATTCTTTTAACAAAAAATCAAATTCTTGGTCAGAAATTTCTGAGACGGCATCTTGGTAATATCTATCGTTGTAATGGTTGAGGAGCTCGGTGAGTTCGTCTATTCTTGCTTGGGCTGACATTGCGAAATAGGTTTTTTCACAAAAATAATAATTCATGTCGGTATTTACCTATTGCTTCTTGTTTTTACTAAAAGAGATAGCCACGATGGTGTTTTAAGGGAATTTATTATACAGAAAGGCAAACAAAATCTGTTGCTTCGATGTTTTCAAGGAAACAACAGTTTCTCGTAGAAATGAAAGAAGGCCTAGATGTATACAGACAAAAAGGCGATTTTCTCGCCGATGCCCTTATGCAACAACTTTTTGATAAGCACGGGCACAAAATGGGTGGAATACTGATGCCATTTTTAAGTGATTTCGATCGGACTGATTTTAGTCTTCAAGACCACGAAACGGTTGCTTTCTTTTCGGAGAATAATACATTACCACTTTTTTTTGATTTCAAAGAAATAGTTAGAGCTACTAATTTTTTCAAGAAGTATCAGGTCAACATTGGTATCGTGTTAGGCTGCTACTCGTTGCCTTATTGTTATTTGGGCGAGGATGGAGCCAGGGTTTTGGGTTTTTCAGGAAGAATCCAAAGCGATACCTATAACAGGCTACAAGAAACGGGTAAGTTCGTTAAAAACGTGCTAACCCTTAGACTATGGGAAGAAAAAAAAGCTATTGCTTTGATTCTGAAAGTCAGGCTGATGCACGCTTTTTGGAGATTTATGATACTCAAGTCAGAAAAGTGGGATATGTCGTGGGGGGTACCAATCAACCAAGAAGACATGATGGGTACTAATCTTTCTTTTTCATTGATAGTGTTGCGAGGACTTAGGAAAATGGGCATAGAAATAGACCAAGCCTTCGAAAAAGCTTACTACCACCATTGGGCATTAGTGGGGGAGTTGATGGGTGTAAGTCCGGAGTTGTTGGTTTTTGATACTAAAGGAGCCATAAGTCTTGACAAGGCTATTGCCAAAAGACAGTTTAGGAGTTCGGAAATTGGTATGAAACTTACCGAATCGTTATCAAATTCGTATCAAAAAATGGCAAACAACGAACTTGTTTCGGATTATTTCAACGCCCAGACCAGGATGTTTTTAGGTGAGCAATATGCTGATTTTCTGGGATTACCACCCTCCAAGTATACGAAAGCTCTATTGAATACAATAAACAAAACATCTTCTCTATTTTCCAATATCTATGCCTAATTGAGTGCGAAGTTAGAGGATTAGCTTAAAAAAAAGATGAATACCATCCTTTTGGATATCAACGTTTAAATCATAAACAAATGAGAAACAAAATAAAAGAACAATACATGAGCTACGTGCTCGAGCACGGGCAGGATCCGGAATCCATATTTAAATTTGCAAAAAAACTCAAGATAGAGGAGTCGGAGTTTTATGAAAATTTCAATTCATTTAAGCAAATAAATACTGAGTTTTGGAAAGGCCTCATCGACGAAACAATTGTAGATATTAACAAAGAAGAAGTTTATGAGGGGTATTCGGTGAGGGAAAAGTTGTTGTCGTTTTTGTACACACTCATAGAGAACGCTAAACACAACCGTTCTTACATTCTGAAGATTTCGGAGAAAATAGAAAGGCCTTTTGGCGTAAAAAATAATCAAGAATTTCATGCTGCAAAAGAGGTTTTTGTTGATTTTATGAACGAATTGGTGGTAAGTGGACAAGAAACCCGAGAAATTGAACCTCGGTCTATACCGTTTTTAACTTCAAAATATCCCGATTTGGTATGGATGTTGGTGCTGTCTATCATCGATTTTTGGATAGCAGACGAGAGTAGATTGTTTGAAAAAACCGATACGCTCATCGAAAAATCAGTAAATACAACCATGGACTGGATGGGGAGAACCCCCTTTGATAGTTTGTTTGATTTGGGTAAGTTTTTATATCAAAACAAGAAATAGTTTAGACAATAGACCAAAGCAGCTGTAAAGCAAATTAGAAATTTGAAGAAATTATTGAAGGCGAATATTTGATTTCAATAAAGTTAAAAATACGATTCCTTGCGTCTTTGCGACCTAGCGGTTAAAAAAAATAGTATGAAAAATCAAGAAAGTATACCTACTTCAAAAGTAGCCCGAGCGACACAATTTGTTAAAGCTACCGCCAAAGTAGGAGGTAACTACATAAAACATTACGGTAAAAAGCTCATGGATCCAAGTCTTACAAAAGACCAATTGCACACCGATAACGCCGAGGATGTGTATGAGGCATTGAGCAACCTGAAAGGCTCAGCTCTCAAAATGGCCCAGATGATGAGCATGGATAAAAGTTTGCTGCCTAAGGCTTATTCTGACAAGTTTGCGATGTCACAATATTCCGCTCCGCCATTGTCGGGCCCATTGGTAATCAAGACCTTTAAAGGAAGCGTGGGTAAATCGCCTTTTGAGATCTTCGATAGTTTCAACCTCGAAGCTTCTAACGCTGCCAGTATTGGTCAGGTGCACAAAGCCACCAAAAATGGCAAAAATCTTGCGGTTAAGATTCAATATCCTGGCGTGGCTTCCAGTATAAGTTCTGACCTGAAAATGGCCCGACCATTGGCCGTGCAATTGCTGAGTCTCAACGACGCCGAAATCGACAGATATTTTATTGAAGTAGAAACTAAACTTTTGGAAGAAGCTGATTATAAGCTAGAGTTGAGGAGGTCAATAGAGGTAACCAAGCTTTGTGAGGATTTGGAGAATGTGTTTTTCCCAAACTACTACCCAGATTATTCTTCCGAAAAAATAATAACCATGGATTGGTTGGAGGGCCTTCATTTGAAGGAGTTTTTGGCCACAAATCCTTCGCAAGAAGTTAGAAATCAGATAGGTCAGGCTCTTTGGGATTTTTATCATTTTCAGATGCACACCCTCAAAGCGGTGCATGCAGACCCTCATCCGGGTAACTTTTTGTTTACCCAAGATGGCAAATTGGGTATTTTGGATTTTGGATGTATCAAGGTAATTCCTGAGGATTTCTACAGTAGCTATTTTGCTTTGATAAATCCGAATATCTTAGATAAACCAGATAAAATGATGGCTATTTTTAAGGAATTGGAATTTATTTTGGAAGAAGATTCGGAGCATTTCCAAGGCTTTTTCTTCGATTTGTTCTACAAAATGATTGAAATTTTGGGTCGTCCATTTACACATTCAACTTTTGATTTTGGTGATGATTCGTATGTGGCAGAGGTTTATGGGTATTTTGAGTATGTAGCTTCCATTAAAGAACTAAAAAACGCCAACGCTGCACGTGGGTCGCAACATGGATTATATGTCAACCGTACTTTCTTCGGACTTTACACTTTGTTGAACGATTTGAAGGCTAAAATCAATGTAGAGTTGCCGATGGTTAGTCATCAGGTAATCCTCGAGTAATCAGTATAAGTGCTTGGATTTTTTAGGGCTTTTTCTTTTCGAAGGAAAAGTTTTTTTTGTACTCAGGATTCTATCTATCGTTAGTAAAAAAGGTGTTTTTTAGGTATTTTAGCATTAATTTGTGTTTACTTTTGGTCTATAAATGTTTTGTGTCTGGTATGAAATAAACTTTTAGGCGGTTGCAAAAAACAACAATCCTCGCTAGACTTTTATCTGAAGGATAGATTATACTTGCTAAAAAAAATAGACCTAATGAGTCCAATTGTGTTATTTTTTTCAAATTTGAACACTTTTTGCATGCCAATTGTATTTTCCAAGAATAGAAAAACATTAGAAAATCATACCTTTTAAAAGTAGTTTTTTAAATTACTAATATTGAGGGTTTTGTATAAGATTTAGAATAATACAAAAATTAAAAAAAATACGTTTGAAAAAAAACCTTGTAAGCAGGCTCCTTGGCATTTGTTTTGCTGCTGATATGTAAAAACTAATTATTTTGATGCAGCAGCCAAAGGTATTTATCCCAGCCGAAGATGTAAGTAAAATATTGGAAATGAGCAAAGATGTTTTTAACAATGAAGAAGAGCTTGGATTTGTTAAGTCATGTCTTTATTATTTGATGGAGGGCGTCACCGCCGAACACGCCATCGACATGGCCATGATAGATTATTTAATTGATCTTTAAATAAAAAAAAGCATTAGTAATAATGCTTTATTTATGAGTTTTCAATAAGTTTTACTTTTCAAGCGTCCAAGAGATTTTTCCTTTTTAATATCGATTCGAACAATTTCTGATCATGTTCGGCATTGAAAACTTCATAACCAAAGTGCAAGAATTGACCTCTGCCGATGTGCAAAAAGTAGCCACTTTTATCCTTTTCAGCCGACAATATCGACTCCCACTTCACTATTCCACCTTCTTTTGCATTTATTTTTACCATTATTTGACGGCTGTCTATTTCGTAAGCAAATTTCTCGAACATCTGCTTATTTTGGTCCATTTCGGTGGCCGCATAAAACTGAATATACCAGAAAAGTACATAAAGTCCTCCACCGATTATAGCTGTTATAAGTATCCACCAGTTTTTGTAAACTCCCGTAAAATGTAAGACTAAACCTAAAACCGCTACTGCTGCAGGTATTAACAACCATTTCCAGCTGGTTTTCATTTGGTTAGCAAAGGCTTTCTTTATATATAGTTTTTTGTTTAAAGCGAATTTTTTAGTTTTAACAATCATCTAAGCTTTTTTTAATTTTTTGCAAAAATAAAAAAAAAGGCTCGGATGCCATCCGAACCTTTAAAATATATTTGTTTTTCTAAAATATTCTAAGATTTTCACTCTTTTTTAAGTTGTAAAGTATTAACCAAGAATCTATCGTTTTTACCTTTCTGTATAAGCACATACACCAAATAGTCTGAGTTTTTGCTTTTGTAGTTGCCTATGCAGTATTGCAAAGCTGACCTGTTGGCTCCCTGATAGATATAATTAAACGAAAGCGGTGAGTTTTTCTTGAAAAACGAACTTAAAATTGGCTTTGTTTGCGATACCGAAAGGTTCTGAAATGCTATTTTGTCATTGTCAATAATCAGTTCGATTTTTTTCTCAAGGCCGGAGCTGAGCAGGTCAGAGTTTCCACCTTTAAACGATTGGCTTATTAATTTGAGATTTCGTTCAAACCCAGTTTTTTTTGATTCTGAGCCTTTCAAAGTAAAATTCAATTAAAAAGCATTAAGAATTAATCCTATTAAATTCTTCATAATCCTAATGTCCATGTTTTGTTTTATATTTGTTTTCTAAACGAACATTATTACAATTAAAGAAATTATGCAAATGTGGGTATCAGAAGAAAAACTATATTTGATATGATAGTAGAACAGTATTCGCAAATCCTCGACAAAGCTCGAACACTGCAAAAAGTGAAGAGAATAGCTTATGAAATTTTTGAGAATAATTTTGATGAACAGGAAATCATATTGGCCGGTATTGATGGTGAAGGTTTTGTTTTCGCCCAATTGCTCCAGCAATACCTTCAAGAAATCAGTCAGTTAAAGATAAGTATTGCTAAGATAGTGTTTGATAAAGCCCTTGAGTGCCAGCCTGATATAAAATTAGAGAGTGATGTGGATACCTTTAAAAACAAGATAGTAATTATCACTGACGATGTGCTCAATACAGGCAAAACATTGGCTTTCTGTCTAAGACCATTTCTGTCAATTCCACTCAAGAAACTGCAAGTGGCGGTTTTGGTGGATCGTAACCACCCTAAATATCCCATTGCCGCCGATTATGTGGGTTATAGTCTTTCTACCACGCTTTCAGAGCATATAAAGGTAATTCTAAGTGATGAAAATGAGCTGGGGCTTTATATTTTTTAAACACTTTTAGTAAAATTATCAGAAAAATTGCTGCTTTAACTTCTGACTAATTATATTTACAAAAAATCCTCGTAATCTAGTGGATGACATAGTCACGTTTTTTACTTATATAATGAATTCCGAAGAAATCATTCAGACAGGCGGCCTTTTGGCTATTATTCTGATTGTGTATATCGAAAATGGACTTTTCTTTGGTTTTTTTCTTCCTGGTGACTATTTGTTGTTCTTGTCAGGTGTTTTTGTTTCTACAGGCTTATTGGAGGTATCGATTTTTGTACTTTTATTTAGTATCATGGCAGCCGCCATTGCGGGTTCTTTTACGGGTTATATCTCTGGAAGGTTTTTTGGAGACAAAATTCAGAACCGCAAAGATTCCCTATTTTTCAAACAAAAATACATCACCAAAACTCGTAAATACTTCGAAAAGTACGGTAGTCGTACACTCATAATTGCTAGGTTTCTTCCCATTGTAAGGACTTTTGCACCTATCTTGGCTGGTCTCGTAACTATGAATTTTCTCCGCTTTACTATTTACAACATTCTGGGTGGATTTATTTGGGCATTTAGTTTGGTGGGTGGAGGTTATTATTTGGGTATCAAATATCCGTGGTTGATAGATTACGTTCATTACATTATTATATTCTTTTTGGCTATCACCACTTTTACTGTTATCAAGGGTTATTTCAATGCACGTAAAGAAATGGATTTGACTGATGAAGATTAAGAGGTTTTATAGTCTATCAACTCCAGTTTTTCACCGTCAAAAGAAGCGTAAGAATAAAAATATATCCAATCACCCAGATTGATATACCTGCTATTTTTGTTGACTTCAAGGTTGAATTTGTAATGCCGGTGTCCAAAAATATAATAGTCACGATGATTTTTTTTCTCTTCCTCTAAGCAATACTGAAACAGAATTTCATTGTCTGTAGATTCAAATACGTACACGTCTTTTTCTTTGTCGTGTTTTTGCCAAGAATGACTCGCCCAGGCGTCGCCCAGCTTTAAGCTGAGGTCAGGATGCAGAAGATTGCCAAACATCCAGCGACAGGTTTTGTTTTCAAAAATTTTTTTCAAAAACTTATATGCATAGTCACCAGGCCCGAGGCCATCGCCATGGCCTATCAAAAAACGCTTGCCGTTTATGCTATATTCCTGAGCTTCTCTGTACGTGGGAGCATTGAAGTTTTGCATGAAATAATCCTTCATCCACATGTCATGGTTGCCTGTGAAAACTACCAATTCTATGCCTGCATCTGTCAATTCAGCAAGTTTTCCAAAGAAACGAACATATCCCTTTGGAACAGTCCGACGATGCTCAAACCAAAAATCAAACAAGTCACCAACCAAAAAAACCACCTGAGCGTCGTGTTTGATTTGGTCCATCCATTGGCAAATGATCTTCTCTCTAACCAAGCTTTTTTCATAATTGGGAGCCCCCAAATGAAAGTCAGAAGCGAAGTATATTTTCTTGTTTGACCGGATAATTATTTCTTTCAAAAACAGTATTTTTCTTCAAAAATAATATTCAAAAATATTAAAATGCTATTATTTTGCTTTTTAATGTGAAATGCACAAGGTTTATTTTCAATCATTGCTGTTTTAAATTATATTTACACCTTAACAAAAAACGTTTTTAAATTATGTCTACTCCAAATAGAGTTCTCATAGCAGAGGATAGCTCGGTTATCCAAAACCTAGTAAAAAAAATTCTAGAATTTCAGAATTTTGAAATTACAGCAGTTAAAAATGGTGAGCAAGTGGTGCAGTTGTTAGAGAAAGAAAACTTCGACATTGTGTTGCTAGATATAAACATGCCTGTAATGGACGGTATGGAGTGCGTAAAGGCCATCCGTGGAATGTCGGAGACGGCGAAGTCTGGCGTGCCAGTAGTGGCCATAACAGGTAATGCAAGAAATTACACAGAAGAGGAGTTCAAAGAAGCAGGCTTCAACGACGTTTTGATGAAACCTTTGAATTTTGATAAATTGGTATTGGTGGTAAAGGGTTTAACCGAGAAGTAAAACCAACCGCTATGAAAATTACATTTTTAGGTACAGGCACATCAACCGGCGTGCCTGTGCTTACATGTAAGTGCGAGGTTTGTAGATCACTTGATTTTAGAGATAAAAGACTCAGAGTTTCTATTCTCATCCAACACAACGGCAAAAATATCGTCATAGATTCTGGTCCAGACTTTAGGCAACAAGCCCTCCGCGAAAATCTTCAGAGTCTTGAAGCTTTAGTTTTTACACACGAACACAAAGACCATACAGGAGGGCTTGATGATGTCAGGCCTTTCAATTATCTTTCAGGAATTAAAAACTGCCCTATTTATGCTCATTCGAGAGTATTAAAACAACTCAAAATGGAGTATTTTTATGCATTTTCTGAAAAACCTTATCCTGGCGTTCCAATCATTACTTGTAACGAAATTGACACCGAACCTTTCGAAATAGCAGGCTTGACCTTCAATCCAATCCAAGTATTGCATCACAAGTTACCTGTTTTGGGCTTCAGAATTGGCGATTTTACTTATATTACAGATGCCAACTATATTTCTGAAGTAGAACTTTCTAAGGTTCTAGGTAGCAAGGTGTTGGTTTTAAATGCTCTACAGCGTGAGCCGCACATTTCGCATTTTAATCTCAAGGAAGCCATAGAATTGTCTGAGAAAATTGGTGCAGAAAAAACGTATTTTACGCACATCAGCCATAAGTTGGGCCTGCATAGAGATGTAGAAATGGACCTGCCAGCTAATATTTCACTAGCCTATGATGGCTTATCATTTTCGCTTTGAAATGTTAGAACTACCTCCAAAGTATTACCATGCCAATTTCGAATATCTCCTGAGTTTTGTAAAAGAAAAATACAAAACCCTGTTGATAGAGCAGGAGTGGAGGTTTCTACGTAAATATTATTCACTTTCTGAGGATGCCCAATGTCTTTTTGTAAGATTTACCAATCGCAAGGGGGTGTTTTTCAAAACGGAGGGTCTGAAGTATGATGAACTTCAGGATATTCCTAATCAGATTACTTTACTGACGAAACAAGGTTTTATCACCCCTTTAGATTTGGAGGAGCACAAACTTTGGCTGTCAGAGATTCTTTCGGTACTCACTAAGGCTGATTTGGTGTTATTTTTTGACCTGAAAAGTCAGAAAAACGAAAAACGTGAAGTTTTGCTAGATTTTGTGAAAAACGAATTCGCAGTTTCGGAGATTTTTGGTAAAATAAATGCCCGTCAAACCATCGTAAAGATGAACTTCGAGCTGGAGGTTTCCTTTTTACGATTTTTGTTTTTTGGTAACAAATCAATGGATATGACTGAGTTTGTGCTGAGAGATATGGGCTTGATTCAATACTACCAACACTCAGACGACGACCTCGTGGCTAGGTTCGAAACCCGAAAAGATGCCGAAGACAAATGGATGGTTTCGGAGCAGTTTGTGGTTTTTGATGGCCTTAAAAATGAATCAACGGACTCTGAAATATTGGATTGGTACCGCAATCTTTTCCAAACTTGCCAAGATTTGAGTCCTATTGCCTTGCCCTCATTTCAAAAACTTCAGTTGAGAATTGGCAAGTATTTTGAACAAAGGAAAAATTATCAAGCCGCCATTGATGTTTTTGACGAAACACAAATTGTTCCTTCACGTGAACGAAAAACCCGTTGTTTGGTAAAACTAGGTTATATTGAAGAAGCCAAGGTTACTTGTAATGAAATGCTCGAGTTTCCCCAAAATGTGGATGAAGAATACTTTGCAGAGTATTTTTTGAAAACTTTGGAAGGTAAGAAAAATAAAAAGCAAACTACAGATTGGCTAAAAACAGCTGACGAAATAACCATAGACCGAATCTACCGCAATCAAGTGGAGTTGGGAAGCATAGACTATTATCTGGAGTTGGGTTTTTCTGCTGGTTTTTCTGAAAATCATACTTGGCGTACACTTTTTGGTTTGCTTTTTTGGGAAATTATTTTTGATCCGAGCTTGGTTTCGTTTCATCATCCTTTTCAGCGACGGCCGTCAGACTTGCACCTGCCAGAGTTTTATGAAAAACGCAAAGAGCAAATTCACGGCCTATTGGATTCATTTGAAGACAAGGACGATTTCTTGGTTTATCTCTGGGATAATTTTCAAAGAAACGAGGGAGTAGCCAATCCTTTTGTAGTTTGGATGGAAGAAATATGGGAAATGGTGCGAGTGATGGTATTGCAAATAGACTTGGACCAGCTCAAGAAGGTTATGATAAAAATTGCTGAAAATATTGTAGAAAACTCCAGAGGGTTGCCGGACCTGTTGGTTTGGTCGAACAACCATTACGAATTTGTGGAGATCAAATCGCCCAATGATACATTGAGTAATCAGCAATTATTTTGGCTGAGGTATTTTAAAGAATTAGGCGTAAATGCCAAAGTGTTAAGGGTTAAATTTGATTAGCTCTAATATTAGGTAAAAACCATTTAACACGACATTAACAGTAGATTTTTTGCAAATAAAATTAAAAAAAGTTTACCTTTACGACAGTTTTTGATATGTTTAATTCTTGAATTCCTAAATAGAAAATGAAAAAATCACTTTTGTCTATCGCCTTAGTATTGGGTTTGATGACAGCGGCCAAGGCCCAGACCAAAATTCCACCGGAAATTCAGAAATTGTTGACCAAAAATACATGTTTGGCTTGTCATAATCCTGACAACAAACTTGTGGGTCCTGCTTATAAAGAAGTTATGAAGCAGAAGAAATATACTGCAAAGCAAATTGTGGAGTTAATCTACAAGCCGAAGCCTAGCAACTGGCCTGGTTACCCACCAATGGCTGCCATGTCTCAAGTGCCAAAAGACGAAGCATTGAAAATGGCTACTTGGATTGCTAGTTTAAAGTAATTTTAGTTTGCATAAAGACATAAAAAAAGGATTGCCAAGGCAATCCTTTTTTCGTATTAGATATTTCTAAAATTAAGCTTCCACTATTTCGGCTACAACGCTCACCGATACTTCTTTCTTAACTTCCTTGTGTAAGTCCACAATCGCTTTGTAAGTTCCTACAAATTTGATATCCTCTATGGTTATTTTTTTTCTATCAATATTGATGCCTTTAAGTGCCAAAGCATCAGATATTTGAATACTCGTAACCCTACCGAAAATCCTTCCGCTTTCGCCAGTTTTCATAGTAATTACAAATACTGAATCACCGATTTGCTCAGCAATTGCTTCAGCGTCAGACTTAAGTTTTTCAGCTTTGTGAGCTGCTTGCTTAAGGTTTTCTGCCAATATTTTTTTATTTGACGGAGTTGCCAAAAGAGCGTATCCTTGAGGGATCAAATAATTGCGACCATAACCTGGCTTTACGTCTAGGGTATCATTTTTGTAACCTAAACCTGCAATATCTGTTTTTAATATTATTTCCATTTTAAATTAAATTAATTCATTAAGATGATTACAATCTTACTTTCTTGTTTTGAGTCTTATTTCAGACCGTCAGCTACGTAAGGCAACAACGCCAAGTGACGAGCACGTTTGATAGCTGTTGATACTCTTCTCTGGAACTTCAGGCTGTTGCCCGTCAATCTTCTTGGAAGAATTTTACCTTGCTCGTTCAAAAACTTCAAAAGGAAGTTAGGGTCTTTGTAATCAACATACTTGATCCCCATTTTTTTGAATCTACAATACTTTTTGCGATTAAGCTCTTTTCTTTCGACTTTTTCGTTAACTAATGACATAATGTTAATGTTTTTAAATTTCTTACTCTGTTACTGGAGCTTTGGTTTTTGAAGCACCACTTTTACGACGTGCTGAATAAGCAGCAGCATGTTTGTCGAGTTTAGTAGTAAAAAAACGCATTATACGTTCGTCACGTTTGTACTCGGTTTCTAGCGTAGCCACCAATGTAGGTGCGGCTTTAAATTCAAACAACTGATAGTAGCCCGTGGTTTTGTGCTGAATTGGATAAGCCAATTTCTTCAGACCCCATACTTCATCGTTAAGGATCTCAGCACCATTATCAGTTAATACTGACTTGAATTTGTCTACAGCGTCCTTTATCTGGGCTTCAGATAAAACGGGAGTTAAAATGAACACTGTTTCGTACTGGTTTTGAAACATTTTACTTGAAAAAATAATTAATAAAAAATTTTTATTTCCGAAAATCGGACTGCAAAATTACAGCTTTATTGTTGAAAGTCAAATTATTGACTCATAATATTTGAAGTTTCTTATTATTAGGTTCTGGTTTTAATCTAAGTTATTTTTATTGTATAAATTATTCTCTATTTTTTTGTATTTTATTTATTTTATTTTCTATAAATAACATTTTATCGGTGATTAAAATTTTTGACATAGGCATAAATTTTAACTTTGTCTTTGTATTTATACTGAATATTAATTTAAAATAAATCAATGAAAACTGTAGATTCTTTTGATTTTTCAAACAAAAAGGCTCTTGTTCGTGTCGATTTCAATGTCCCGTTAAATGACAGACTTGAAATTACTGACGATACACGCATCAAGGCCACTATCCCTACCATAAAAAAGATTTTGACTGATGGTGGATCATGTATTTTGATGTCGCACCTTGGCAGACCCAAAGATGGTCCAGTAGAAAAATATTCTCTCAAACACTTAGTTGCTCCTTTATCGTTGATTTTGGGTGTACAGGTGAAATTCGCCGACGATTGCATCGGCAAACAAGCTTCTGACCTAGCCGCGGACCTGAAGGCAGGGGAGGTTTTATTGTTAGAAAATCTAAGATTTTATAAAGAAGAAGAAAAAGGTGATGAAGCTTTTGCCGAGAAACTGTCAAAACTTGGCGATGTTTGGGTGAATGATGCTTTTGGAACTGCTCACCGTGCACATGCTTCTACTGCAGTAATTGGTCAGTTTTTTACGGATAAAATTTGTGGAAAAGTGATGCAAGCTGAAATAGATAATGCTCAGCATATTCTTGAAAGTGCAGAAAAACCTTTTACGGCTATCATGGGAGGTGCAAAAATCTCGGATAAAATATTGATTATTGAAAGACTTTTGGATACTGTAGACAACCTAATAATAGGTGGTGGAATGACTTACACTTTTACCAAAGCATTGGGTGGAAGTATCGGAAAGTCGCTTTTGGAGGCTGATAAGCAAGATTTGGCTCTAGAGATTTTAAGAAAGGCCAAAGAGAAGGGTGTAAATATCATCATGCCGCTTGATAATGTTTGTGCAGATGATTTCAGCAACGATGCCAACAGACAAACTGTAGTGACTGGTCAGATTCCTGATGGCTGGGAAGGCCTTGATATAGGTCCTAAGAGCATAGAATTGTTCATAGAAACAATCAAAAACTCGAGAACAATTCTTTGGAATGGCCCAATGGGCGTTTTTGAGTTTCCTAATTTTGCGATAGGTACAAATGCCATAGCAGAAGCTGTGGTGGCTGCTACGGAAGAAAACAACGCCTTCTCATTAATTGGAGGCGGGGATTCAGCATCTGCTATCAACAATGCTGGAATGGGCGACAGGGTGTCTTACGTGTCAACCGGCGGTGGGGCATTGCTGGAGTATATGGAAGGCAAAGTTTTGCCAGGTGTAGCTGCTTTAGACTAACAATGATTATTTTTTTTATATTTAAAAGGAAAGCTTCGGTTTTCCTTTTTTTTGTCAAAAAATTTAGGATAAAAATTGAAAATCTGAATATAATCGAAACAATTGGGATTAAGCAACAAACGTAGTAAAGTTGCTGCCGTCAAATTGTAGTCATCAGCTAAAATGTAAGTGCAGACAAAAAGCGTCAGTCACTATGCAGCGTTCACTGGGCTACGGGCACTGAACGGAGTCCAAGTGAGCCGAAGTGTGGTCAATGAATGATGGTCACCGAGCGGCGTTCACTGAGCGAAGCCGAAGTAGGCCGAGGTGCTGTCACTGAGCGGCGGTCACTGAGAGGAGCTAAAGTGCCATACCCCAATCCTCCCATTTCCACCGGCAGCCACACATTTGTTGTCTTTACAACTTACCACATGAAATGATTCTTGGTCTTTTACAATCCAAGTTTTACCATTGTCAGTGGAAAGTGCTGTCCCGATGGTTCCAACGCTAATAAATTGAGCGTCATTTATCTTTGAAATGGATTCTGTGAGTCCATTTCTTTCATAATTGCTTTGGGTTTGCCAAAGATTTCCCCCGTTTTGTGTAAATGCATATTGTAGGGTAGGTTTTTTATCGTGAACATAGTCTCCACCAACAATAATCCCTTTATTCTTAGAAAAGAAAAAAGTGCCAAATATACCTAGACTTTGACCCGATTCGAATGGAGTTTCTAAAACTTGCCATGTTTTACCCGAGTTTTTTGAATGGAAAATTCGGTTTTGAGTATTAAACCAAATGCTATTTTTCCAGATAGAAATACAGGAATTACTTGCAGCAAATGAAGCTTCTCCAACCATTATATTGGGTAAGTTTTGAGTCCTAGTCCAAGTTAGGCCTCCATCTTTGGTCTGCAATAAGTAGGGTTTCGAGTCTATGGCATCACCCAAAATAAATCCATTTTTTGAATCTTTGAATTTTATAGTATCAAAAAACACCCCCTTTTCTTTTTTATCCAATACGACTTCCCAAGTCAGACCGCCGTTTGTAGATTTAATACAAAATGCCTTTCCCTCAGATCCGTCTCCAGAACTAATGGCGATGATTTCATTTTTATTAAGCACCGCAATGCCCCTAAAATCGAAATCAGAGAATCTATTTGGACAAACATTTTTCCAAGTGGTACCGCCATCGGTACTTTTTAGTATGCTACCTTTACTCCCCGAAACCCAAATATTGTCCGCACCAAGTCTATCTATGGCTCTGAAAGATGCCTTATTTTCGATGCTTTGAATTTTCCACTGAGCATTTGCGGTTAACGAAATCAAAAGGAAGAATAAGAATCTCATGTTATTTAGTTTGTATCTATTACACAAATTAAAGAAAATAATGGCAGCTTTTGTTATTTTTGCAGCATGTTGAGAGCTATTAAGTATTGTTATTTTCTATTGATTTTTTCTTTTTGTGGTGTCTATGCTCAAAACTCGGCCCCAAGAGTAGAAATTACCCCTGACGAAATCCTGGCAGATGGAAAGTTGGAGGTGCGTTTATTTGTAATAGGCACTCCGTATAGTGTTGGAGATTTTCCAGAAATAGAGGGTTTTAAGAAAGAAAATAGAACCATAAAGCACAGCCAAATACGGATTAACAAGAAAAAAGAGGATCAGCATCAGATATCTCAGTACTATACGCCAGAGGTTTCTGGAAAAGTCATCATACCTGCGTTTGAAATTTTGGTTAACCAAAAAACTTGGGAAGTAGGGGCTAGGCAGGTGACTGTTCTAAAAAAAGAAGAATATAAAAGCGAAAAGGATATTGAAATAGATCAAGTTGATTTTGAGGTGGAGATTTCGAAGAAAAGAGTTTTTGTAGGCGAGGGTCTCATGTTGAATATCAATTTTTATCTTTCAGACAAAACCACCTCGCAATGGCAATTTCCGACTAATATAGGAGCACAAGTCGAAGGATTTGCAAAAAGAATAAAACCCAACGATTGCCTTGAAAGTAGACTAAATATCTCAAATTTGGTTGGTAAGAAGGTACTTATAAAAGGCGAGCCCTTTACGGTTTATAATTTATATGAGGCCGTTTATTACCCGCTTAACGACAAAGATGTGCAGTTGCCGTCATTAGAACTTCTAATGCAAAAGCAAAAAGGGGGGGATTTTGTGAATATGACCCTGAAATCAAAGCCTCAGTCTGTGGTGGTTGAAAAGTTGCCTGAACATCCTTTGAAGGAAAAGGTGCCCGTAGGGGTTTTTCGGTTTAATGAGCAATTAAACGATGAAAAAAAGCAATTTACGGGTAATAGTTTTGAGTATACTCTTACTGTGGTGGGTGAAGGTAATTTTAGTGGAGTAAATATTCCCAAAGTGGAAAATAGTAAACAGTTTGACTTTTTTGAATCAAATGTGGTTACTGAACAGTCTTCTGGTGATTTACTTGGTTCAAAATCAGTGGAATATAAGATAATTCCCAAAGAGGGAGGCGAGTTTGACATGGCCAATTATTTTAGTTTGATTTTTTTCAACACGGCTTTGGCAAGATACGATACATTGAAATCCAAGCGGGTGGTGTTGGTTTCTGGAAAGGCACTCTACGAAAATATAGAAGTAAAAAAAGATATCTTTAGTGGTATTGAAAATTTAAAAACTGACGAAAAATCGTATAATTTCAGGGAAATAGCTAAAGTTTTCGCCAATTTTGTGGTTGGTTTAATGATTTTGATGTACCTATATATTTTGAAAAGTAAAAACAAAGGTCAATGAGTAGTACCTACGGTAAGATATTTAAGATTTCTACTTTCGGAGAGTCACACGGAAGAGCTATTGGAGTGGTGGTAGATGGTTGTCCATCGGGCGTTGATTTTGATGAGCTGCTAATTCAAAACGAGTTGGATAGAAGAAAGCCCGGTCAGTCACGAATTACCACCCAACGAAAGGAAGCAGATAGTTTTGAGGTTCTTTCAGGCGTTTTTGAGGGTAAAACCACAGGAACGCCTATCGCTTTGGTTATTTTTAATGAAGACCAGAAAAGTAAGGACTATGCCCACATTGCTGATAAATTTCGCCCTTCTCATGCTGATTTTACTTATTCTACCAAATATGGCATAAGAGATTACCGTGGTGGAGGCCGTAGCTCAGCCCGTGAAACTGCCGCTCGCGTGGCCGCAGGAGCATTGGCCAAAATGGTATTGAATCACTTTGGTATTGAAATTTATTCTTACGTGTCGCAAGTAGGTGCCATGACATTAGGTAAATCTTACCAAGAACTGGATCTGAGCAGAATAGATGACAATGCTGTTCGTTGTCCAGATCCCGAGATGGCCGCAAAAATGTTTAAATATATTGATCAGGTTCGGAAGGACGGAGATTCCATTGGTGGAGTGATTACCGGTGTTATAAAGCATGTGCCGGCAGGTTGGGGCGAGCCTGTTTTTGATAAATTACATGCCGAATTGGGCAAGGCCATGTTAAGCATCAATGCTGTGAAAGGCTTTGAATACGGTAGTGGCTTTGATGGCGTGGAACTTTTGGGTTCTCAGCACAACGATGCATTCTTTACGGATGAAAACGGAACAATAAAAACCAAGACCAATCACTCCGGCGGTATTCAAGGAGGGATTTCTAACGGAGAAGATATTTATTTCAGGGTGGCCTTTAAGCCAGTAGCTACCATAATGATAGACCAAGATAGTGTCAACGAAGAAGGAGATGCTGTAACAGTATCAGGCAAAGGTCGTCATGATCCTTGTGTGTTACCAAGAGCAGTCCCCATTGTAGATGCCATGTCCGCATTGGTTTTGGTAGATGCTATGCTTAGGGCGAGGGTGAATAAGGTGTAGATATTTTAGATACAAGAATAAGGCTTTTACTCATTTTATTAAAACATTTAACTCAAGTGAGGTTATGAAAATAAGATTATTGTATTCTAAAAGAAATCGAATAATCTTATTTTTTTGTTCGGGCTTATGACGAAATGATGTTGGGGTAATTATATCCTCACCCCAAGTCACTCAATTCCAACCATCTCAGCTCTTTTTCTTCTAAGTCATTTACGGTATCTTCCAGTTTTTTAGAGATATCGGCTATTTCGTCAAAAGGTAAACCGCCCGATGAGAGTTTTTTTGTCAGCTCAATTTTTAGATTCTCCAATATACTGATGTCTTTCTCAAGCATATCAAACTCCGTCTTTTCCTTAAAACTTAGTTTGCGTTTTGGAGCTGTTTCTTTTACCTCGGCTATTTCAACAATCGCAGGTTTGTTGTCTCTGTCTTTTTTTTGCTGTTTAGCATTTTCTTCTTGCCAAATTCTGTAATCTGTATAATTGCCAGGGAAGTCTTTAATTACACCATCGCCTTCAAAAGCAAAGGTATGATCTACGATTCTGTCTAAGAAATATCTATCGTGCGAAACCACCAAAAGGCAGCCACCATAACCCATCAAAAACTCCTCTAAAACGTTTAGCGTCGCTATATCGAGGTCGTTGGTTGGCTCATCTAGTATTAAAAAATTGGGATTTTCTATCAAAACTTTCAAAAGCTGTAAACGGCGTTTTTCTCCACCCGACAGTTTCGATATCTGTGCGTATTGTGTGGCTGGAGGAAATAAGAAGAGTGTCAAAAACGCCGAGGCACTGATTTCTTTGCCATCACCCATTTTTATAAACTCAGCCACTTCTCTTACATTTTCTATGACTTTTTGCTCTGGGTCAAACACCAAGCCGTCTTGTTTGTAGTATCCGATTCTTATCGTTTCGCCTTTTACTACCTTGCCTATGTCTGGTTTTATTTCCCCGTTGATCATACCGAGTAGTGTCGATTTGCCCATTCCGTTTTTACCAACAATGCCAATTCTATCTCCTTTTTTGAAAGTATAGTTAAATTCCTTCACAATTACCTTGTCTTTGAAAGACTTACTAACGTGCTGGATTTCAATTATTTTATTGCCTATTCTCTCCGATTTTACACTTAACTCTAGTTTGTCTTCATTGCGTTTGCCAGAAGTTTTTTCTTTCAATTCATAAAAGGCATTTTCTCGGTAAGTGGCTTTGTGTGTACGTGCTTTTGGCTGGCGACGCATCCATTCTAATTCTTTCTTGAGTAGGCTTTTGTCTTTTTCGAGCGTAACGGCTTCTATTTCAGCCCTTTCGGCTTTTTTCTCCAGAAAATAGGCGTAATTTCCCACATATCGGTGCATTTTAGAATCCGCCAATTCCATGATTCTATTACATACCTTGTCAAGAAAATACCTATCGTGTGTAACCAAAAACAATGTTGTATTGCTCGAAGATAAGTGATTTTCTAACCATTCTATAGTGTCCAAATCTAAATGGTTGGTAGGTTCATCAAGAATCAAAAAATCAGGTTCTTCTATCAATACCTTGGCCAGCGTCACTCTTTTTTGCTGTCCACCAGACAATTCACCCATCAGTTTGTCCATGTCATGCACATCTAGTTTTCCCAAAATCTGCTTGACTTTTGATTCGTAATCCCAGCCGTCAAGCTCGGTTATGAGTTCGGTATATTTCGAAATTCCGTCGTAATCGTTGTGCTCTAAGGCATATTCATAGTTTTTTATGGCCTCAGCTATCGGATTTTTAGAAGCAAAAATGGTTTCTAAAACGGTGCTAGTCTTAGAGAAAATAGGGTTTTGATTCAAATAACCCACCTTTATTTCTTTTCTTACGCTCATCACGCCTTCGTCGGCTGGGATAAGACCCGCTATTACATCCATCAAAGAGGATTTTCCACAACCGTTGGTGCCAATCAAAGCCACCTTTTCTCCCTGAAGTACGCCAAACGAGAGATTTTTAAATAACCACCTTTCGCCGAGGTTTCGGCCTAAGTTTTCTGCTGATAAATAATTCATGATGCAAGTTAGCTATAATGTTCGGTAAGGCACTTGTGGAGGTTTCGTTTTGTTGATTTTTTAATGGTTTGGGTGCTAATGTATTGCAAAATCGAAAAACTGTAACTTAAATTGTTCCTTGCGTTTATATATACTTTATGATGAATATTTTTAAGAACAAATTCAAAAAAGAATACTCCAAATCCGTCGCCTATTTCTCCATGGAATTTGGTATTGATCAAGCTTTAAAAACCTATTCCGGAGGTTTAGGATACTTGGCTGGGTCGCACATGAGAAGTGCATTTGCCCTGAATCAAAACCTAATGGGCATTGGTATATTATGGAAATATGGCTACTACGAACAGCAACGCAACACCGATAACAGCCTTCGGGTGTTTTTTAGGGAGCAGATGTATAGTTTTCTGGAAGACACCGGTGTAAGATTTCAGATAAACATTAAAGGTCAAGCTGTTTGGGTGGCCACTTATTTTTTGCCTTCCAATATCTTCAACTGTGCCCCGATGTTTTTCTTAACTACCGATACCGATGGCAACGACGAATGGGCGAGGTCTATTTCGTATCATTTGTACGACAAAGATGCTGAAATCAAGGTGGCTCAGTGTATGTTATTGGGCATTGGTGGAGCAAAGTTTTTGGACAAAGCCAGTTTAATTCCCGAAATTTACCATTTCAATGAAGCCCATGCCGTATCGGCGGTGTATTATTTGCTTAGTCAGAATAATGATTTGAAGAAACTAAGAGAGAAGTTGAGGTTTACTACGCACACACCAGAGGAAGCTGGAAATGAGAAACATAGCTTTATTTTTCTTCAAAGTCTTGGGTTTTTCTGTGGCTTAAATCCTTTGGAGGTGGCTCAAATATCAGGAGTAAAGGATGATTTGTTTAATCACTCGTTGGCTGCATTACATGTTGCCAAAAAAGCCAATGCGGTTTCTAAACTACACGGCGAGGTTTCAAGAGATATGTGGGGGCATGAAGAAGGTATTTGCAAAATAGATCATATAACCAACGCTCAAAACCGTGCTTATTGGGTAGATGAGGTGTTGGAAATGAATAGATTAATAGGTAGGGCTGAGGGTATAAATTCTAGAAAGAAGGAATTGAAATCTGTGCTTTTCAAGGAAGTGGCCGACCAAGTGGGTAAGATTTTTGACCCAAATGTGTTGACTATTGTTTGGGCGAGGCGTTTTGCTGGTTACAAAAGGCCTGAGCTGATAACCAAGGACTTAAAGCGTTTTGAAAACTTGATTGCCAGCGGGAAAGTCCAAATAATTTGGGCCGGGAAGCCATATCCTTTTGACTTTGCTGCAATCGATACTTTCAATAAGTTGTATTACATGAGTCACTTGTATAAAAACATGGCTGTTTTGACCGGCTACGAGCTGAAACTTTCAAAAATGCTTAAAGATGGTACAGACGTTTGGTTAAACAATCCAGTGGTGACGAGGGAGGCTTCGGGTACTTCAGGAATGACTGCCGCCATGAATGGTGCTATTAATCTCTCGACTTACGATGGCTGGGTTTGCGAATTTTCAGACGACACCAACTCGTTTATTGTGCCTGTAGCTGATGGTTCAGACGGATATTTGAGAGATAAAACCGACATGAACAACCTTTTGGATAAGATTGAGAACGAGATTATTCCTTTATATTATGACCATCCTGAAAAATGGAAGACGATGGTATTAAAGAGTATGAATGATGTCAATGAGTTCTATGATTCCGACCGAATGGCGGATGAATATTATAAGAAAATGTACAATGCTTAATTTCCTCTTTTGCAAATCTCTCAACTTTGTTGGGGGATTTGTAAAAGGTTTTTTCAAAACATTTCAGGTATAAGCTACAATATTGCCGTTTGATCCCAATCCAAATAAATTTCTGATAAAGGAATTTCCACATCAATGGACTTAAGTATAATATTGTCAGAAAGATGGTTATAAACGCGATATTGCCAAAAAAATGCTCCATCGTCTTTGTAGTAAACCTCAATGAATATTTTGTCTTGCGAAACCAGAATGTATTCTTGGAAAGAGGCCATACTTTGATAGGCTTGGAATTTCAATTCGCGGTCGTATAGAGCAGTTGAATCAGACAATACTTCGACAATCAAAATAGGGTTCTTAATTCCTTCTTTCATTGTTTGAAAAGTCTCTGTTTTAACACAAACGACACTTGCATCGGCATAAACAAATTTTCTTTCAGTAATAGCAATTTTAGCGTCGCTATTAAATGTACGACAGTTTTTGCCTTTAGCTTTAATCGCATCTCTAAGGCTTCCACCCATATTATTAGCCAATAAACTATGGTTTATTGTCCCACCAGCCGTAGAGAAAATTTCGCCGTCGTGGTATTCATACTTTTCCAAAGAGTTTTTCTCGATTTCTATGTATTCTTCTATTGAATAATAGTGTTTCGGTGCCGGTTATCCCATTTTTTGAGGTTTTTACTAAACAAATATAATAATCTTTGATATTTTTTTGCCAAATTTCAAATTGGTTTTATGTACATAAAGGTAGCATTGTAAAATTGGGTCATAAAAAACCGCGGTTATATTGGAAATAGTTACGTCTAAGGAGTTCTTAGTTGAATTTGCCTTCAAAGAATTATTTATTTTCAAAAAGTGTTTAAAAGCATTTTTGCCATTATTTTGTTGGTCAGGCAACTAGTTTATTACTTTATATTTATCTTTGTCATTCACCCTATTTTCTTAAATGAAAAGTTTTTTTATTAAAGCCTTACTTGTTCTAACAATGGGATGTGGCAATAAATCCACAGTCTATTATCCGAAACCCAAGGGTTTTGAAAGAATAGTTTTGCCCATGCAGGAATATCAAGCTTTACAAGGTAACTATCCCTATTCTTTTGAATACTCAAAGTCTGCTGTAATAACGCCTGACAAGACCAAAGACGCCGAACCTTATTGGATTTTGGTGGAGTATCCAACTTTAAACGCAAAGATTCAATTTACCTACAAGCCTTTAGGTGGCGATTTAAACAGATTAGACAAGCACGTGGCAGATGCTTACAAGCTGGCTTCTAAGCATCAGGTGAGAGCAACCGCACAACGAGAGCAGGTTATTCAACTCAAAAATGGTAAAAAGGCGGTCATTATAGAGATAGATGGTGAAGTGCCAAGTCATTATCAGTTCTATGCCACTGACACCTCCAATCACTTTTTAAGAGGTGCGGTTTATCTCAATTCTGCTACACTAAATGACTCTCTTACGCCTATAGTGGATTATTTGAAAGCGGACACCAAAAGGATTTTAGAAACCTTAAAATGGAACAAATAAAATGGGGAATTGGGTAACTGTTTTTAAGGAAAAAGATAGAATGCGGGCCGAACTTTTAAAGAATGAATTGGAGAATAATCATATTGAGTCGGTAATATTGGATAAAGTAGATCATAATTATCCCCTCCTAGGTATTGTTGAAATTAAGGTTTTGGACTCTAATCAGGCCCTAGCCGAGCATATAATTAATGATTTTAGAATTGATGATTAAAAAATTAAGAGATAGATCAAACCTCACCCAGAGGATTGTTGCGGCCCTGATTGGAGCTCCGCTTATTATTTTGGGTATTGTATATAGCCCAACGAGTTTCTGGTTATTGATTTTGACCATAACAATTTTGACCCAATATGAGTTTTATAAACTTTTGGGTATGTCAGGTGGTTTTCCACTCAAAATATATGGTACATTTTGCGGTGCCGTAATAATCTCACTCACTTATTTCATAGAGACCTATACCATAGATTTTGAAAATTATTACATCATGGTGCCCATGCTTACTTTTACATTTTTTATAAAATTGTACAAGAAAAAAGACCCCATGCCATTCGTAAACCTTGGTTATACATTCTTAGGGATTATCTATGTGGTACTTCCTTTTGCACTTCTCAACGAGCTCGCTTTTTGGAAAGGTAGCTTTCAACCACTTTTGGTGATTGGGGTTTTTGTTATATTGTGGTCCAATGACTCCGGGGCTTATTTGGCAGGTAGGTTGTTTGGCAAACGTAAGC
>CAMCYZ010000038.1 GCA_945885545.1 Spirosoma fluviale | reverse complement strand
AAATGTTTAAATTAGATTACAAGCACCCAATGGCAGCTTAATTATTTTAACATAAAAACTTGTTTTTATCTTAGCTATCTATGTGTTTGTTTTTTTTCAACACATAGGCACATAGTTATCTTAGATTTCTACATTCTATTCAGAAAATTGACGTATTAAGACTTCATTTTGTCTTATTCTACTCGCCAAATGCCACTACTTTTTTGATACATTTGTAAAAGAATATTCATTTACAAATTATGAAAACGCTAAAACAAATATGAATAAAGCTACATCGGTCGGGTGGCTGAATCAGGCATATTTTGGTAGGCTAAAATAATTTTAAAAGGATATCAGCTCCTTCGGGGCGATATCACCTTTTCAAATAAAAAACAAATCAAACATATTCTTAAGAACGAATTCGTTACCAAAAACCATGCTTGACAACAATAAAATAGCACAAAAAGAATTTTAGGTTTTCGTGTGCAGGAAAATTAAAAAAAACGAGATGAAAAAATATAACACTGTAGAAGAATACTTTTCGGATTTTACAAAAATGGCTCAAGTAAAATTGCAAGAGCTTAGAGAAATCATAAAAGCTGCAGCACCACAGGCCAAAGAAGTCATGAGCTACAATATGCCGGCCTTCAAGCAAAACAGAATTTTGGTTTATTATGCAGCTTACAAAAACCACATAGGTTTTTACCCAACACCCAGCGGAATAACGACATTCGAAGCCCGACTTACAAACTACAAATACTCCAAAGGGGCCATTCAGTTCCCGATAGACCAAGCACTTCCTAAAGAACTGATTGAAGAAATCGTAAAATTCAGAATAGAAGAAGATTTTTTGAAAAAGAAAAAATAAGGTTTACTTTTGCTTTACCTGAAATTTTAAAAATTCTTCTTCAAAAATGAAACAAACACTCGGTTTTCTATTCGTTCTTTTCGTTGTTTTTTCTTGTACAAAATCTCAAAATGATACCATCGATACGCTTGCCATTCAAGATTCTCTAAGACTTGACTCCATCAACAACGTAAAAAAACTAATGAGTGAAGATGCCAAAGCTTGGTTGATAAAAAGCATCGAAAATGAATTTGCCGACCCGCTTTTTGAGGACAAAAACCAAGACAAAAAAAAAGTAAGCATTTACACTAAAAACTACGAAGAATACAAAACGGATGCCATAAGTATAGACTACGACGGCGGCATGACCGAAGAAGCTTTCAAGAAAAAATGGACTGGGAAATATGACTCCAAATATGCAGGAATGGGTACGGGTTTTCTTATTTCTAGTCAGGATTGGGTAAAAATTAGCATTACCAACTGTACCCTCAAAGGCGACATGTCAACCGACTCTACCATGGTTTTTGATGTGATAATAGAAGACAAAGAAGCCAAGGCAAAATACAAAAGAGACATAAAGGTCATTAAATCAGGCAATTCGTACCTTATCGATGACGTTTTAGAGTACCAATAATCATACTTTCAAAAATTCTTTTTAAAAACTTAAAAAATAGCTCAACAAACCCGAAAATTCACAAGTGATGCTATTATAAAATAGTTCTTTGCGGCTTTGCGAGAAAAATAAAAACCGATGAAAAAACTTCAAATTGCTTTACTTTTAGTGGCCTTGATATTTATTCTTGGCTTCAAATGCACACCCAAAGCTTATAATTCAGTAGTCGAACCCATTAAAACTGGTGCAGAGCAAACAGACAAATATCTTTCGCTTCTGAAAGGAAAAAGAATTGGAATATTGGCCAATCCTACGACTATAATTGGCAAAAGCCATTTGGTGGACAGCCTCCAAAAATTGGGAATTGAAATCGTAAAAGTTTTCGGCCCCGAGCATGGATTCAGAGGAAATGCCTCCAACGGAGCAAAAGTCAGTGACGAAACCGACCCAGCTACCGGCATAAAAATCATTTCGCTTTACGGAAAAAAACGAAAACCATCTGCCGAAGATTTGGCCAATGTGGACATCATGATTTTTGATATTCAGGACGTTGGCTGTAGATTTTACACCTATATCAATGTTTTGCGAGATGTAATGGAAGCTTGTGCAGAGCATAACAAAACGCTCTTGATTCTCGACAGACCCAACCCCAACGGCTACCTCATCGACGGCCCCATCATGGATATGCGACTAAAATCTGGCATCGGGCAGTTTCCGATTCCGATAGCCCACGGCATGACGATAGCTGAGTTTGCCCAAATGATAAACGGCGAAGGCTGGCTGCCCAACCAAGCCAAATGCAAGCTCGAAATCGTAAAAGTGGCTAATTACAAGCACGATATAGAATATATTTTACCCATAAAACCCTCTCCCAACCTCAATACCCAACAGAGTATTATGCTTTATCCAACCACCTGTATGTTTGAAGGCACTATACTTAGCCAAGGCCGCGGTACGCAGATACCATTTACGGTTTTGGGAGCTCCATTGTTAAAAGGTAAATATACATTCAACTTTACACCCAAAAGCATCCCGGGCATGAGCGAGTCACCCTTGCACATGAACGAAACCTGCTACGGACTAGATTTGATGAATTACGACATCAAAAACCTCAGAAAAACCAAAAGAATCAACCTGCAATGGATGATTGACCTCTATCAAGCTTACCCCGACAAAGCCAAGTTTTTTGACAGAACCCAAAGCAAGCAGATGGGAAACATAGATTTCTTGGCTGGCGTTTACGAATTCAGAAAACAAATAGAAGAAGGAAAAACCGCCGAAGAAATTCAAAAAACCTGGGAGCCGGGTCTTTCAGAATACAAAAAAATGAGATTGAAGTATGTTTTGTATGATTGAGTGGGAAAAATTTTGGTTGAAACAAATAGTATTGTGTCGCCACTTCAGTCAAACGCCGATCTGCGTAGGCTATTGCCTTCGTAGGTGTGAAATGCGGGTTTCACCCGCTTGGCCTTTTGGTCGATAGAAATAGAAAACGCCACGGCCATTACTCAAGCCTACCCACACTAGCTGTGCGAAGGATATTTCCTTCGTACGTGCGGATAGCGGCTTTCAGCCGCAGAAGTAAAGTTTAAAGAAGAATTAAAACATAAAGTATGTCATTTAAAGGTATTTTGTTTTCAAATATTTATATGAGATATCCGTTGGGCATTGATATAAACCGAAAGCTAACGGCCGACTTACTTCGCCAACGTATCAAGCCTGAGAGCCAATGTTCTCCAGAAAAAAACAGCAAATCGCCGGTTTTAAACTCACTTCGTATGGCTTCATAAAAACGCAAATTTGTCCCTAAGGTTTGATATTCATATATTTTGTCCAATACCCTTTTTGACTTTATTTGTCTCGCCATGAAACTTTTGATTTATATTTAAAGTTTTAATAGGAGTAAATATAAATTAATTTCGAAATGATTACGGTAACAGAGCAGGCAAAAAATAAAATTTTGGAATTAAAAAGCAAGGAAGGTAAAAACGAAAATCATGGTATCAGAGTTGCCGTAGAAGGTGGCGGATGCTCAGGATTGATGTACGACCTGGCTTTTGATGCAGAACAACAGCCCAACGATCATATATATGAAGACCAAGGCGTAAAAATATTTGTGGATAAAAAGAGCCTTTTGTATCTAATTGGCACCCAACTAGACTACAGCGATGGTCTAAATGGCAAAGGATTCCAATTCAAAAACCCCAACGCCAGCCGTACTTGTGGCTGCGGAGAGAGCTTTTCAGTTTGATTTAAAATTATAATGGTTGAAAGGCGAAGAATTCTTCGCCTTTTTTTATGCCATAATAGATTGATTTTTCAATTTTAATTGTAATTTAGAATCGTAAAACAGAATCACATTGTTCGCCGATTTAAACTTCCTTCTTGCCCGACTGGCCTACCTGCGTAGTGCTTGCTCGTTTGTTCCTGATTTTTCAGCATAAGTCTTCTCGGCTAAAAGCTGTCGTATTTACATTTCAACATAAATAAAAAAATCATGAACACATTCAGAGATGGGTCAAAAATCCTTGTTATCGGCATGGGTAAAGTGGGCTCTTTGGTAGGTATATTACTCAACAAAAGATTCAAAGTGACTGGTTTAGACAAAAATCCACCACATTATGACTTGGAACTACCTTTTGAAGTCAAAGTAGGTGATTGCTCAGATATCAACCTTTTAGAAAAAACTATTCCGCAGTTTGAAGCCGTGGTATCTTGCATGCCATATTTCCTAAATCTTCCGATTGCCCAGATATGTCACAAAAATGCCATTCACTATTTTGATCTTACAGAAGACGTACCTACTACCCAGGCTATCAGGCAAATGGCAGAAACGGCTCAGGCCGTGATGGCACCTCAGTGTGGCTTAGCTCCGGGTTTTATAGGTATTGTGGGTGCGGATTTATGTAAAAGATTCGACAAAATCCGAGATATTGAGTTGCGAGTTGGAGCTTTGCCACAATTTCCAAACGGACTGTTGGGATATTCGTTTACTTGGTCGCCTGCGGGTGTTATAAATGAATATATCAACGACTGCGAGGTGATTCATAATGGCAAAAAGAAGATGGTGCCAGCCCTTGACGGCCTAGAAAAAATATATATCGGCGGTGAAGAGTTTGAGGCATTTAGCACTTCTGGTGGTCTCGGAACCATGTGCGAGACTTACGAGGGGAAAGTGGATACGCTCAACTACAAAACCATGCGATATCCTGGGCATTGTAAACTGATGAAATTCTTGCTTTATGAATTGATTCTGAAAGACGATAGACAACAACTGGAGCAAATCTTGACCAATGCCAAACCTCCTGTGCAAGAGGACGTTGTTTATGTTTATGCCGTGGTAGAAGGCTGGAAAAATGACAAAATTAAGCGTGAAGAGTATTACAGACCATTCCAACCGATTGTTATCGATGGAGAACACTGGAGAGCCATTTCGTGGACCACTGCTGCTTCCATTGCTGCTGTGGTAGAAATGGTGGCCGAACAAACTTTACCAACGAGTGGTTTTATCAAGCAGGAAGAAATAAATTTTGAAGATTTCTTAAACACTCAAAATGGCTCTTATTACAAAAATTGATATGAAATTTTTAATCTTTTTTTTATTTCCGTTTGGCATTTTTAAACAAAACTTAAGTGCAACTGATATTGTATCAAAAAGCATAAATGCCCATGATTCTAGTAATAATTTTGGGAAATTTCAAGGTACTTTTCTGTACCAAATAGAAAGACAAAACCAAACCACTAGAAACTTTTCGCTTGTTTTTGACAAACGCAAAAGTAGCTTTTCTTATATCGTTAACACAGATTCCGTTTCCTTTAAACAAAAACTTATAAAAGGAAAGTGTATTTTAGAAGCAAACAATAGCAAGTTACTTTCGCCAGATCTTGTAAAAAAATATGATATTACTTGTGAGAGAACCCAATATCTCGAAAAAGTGTACAATTATTTATTTGGTTTACCTTTTAAACTAAAAGACCCAGGGGTAATACTAAAAGAAAAGTATATCGAAACGGAATTTAATGGCAAACAATGTTATGAGCTGGCAATAGAATTTGACAAAAATATTGGTGCCGACCAATGGTATTTTTATTTCGATAAAAAAGACTTTTTATTGGCGGGTTATAAATTCCATCACGATGTTTCAAAAAAAGATGGAGAATTTATTTATCTAAATGATTATGAAAAAATTAATGGAATTATAATGGCCAAAACTAAAAAATGGCATTGGAACCAAACCAATGAGCATTTCAGAACAGATAAATTAGTAAAAGGAGTAAAATAAAAAATTAATCTTTCATTTTAAGGCAAACAGGAAAACCAAATACTTCAAACTACTCTCTCCTTCAGATAGTGGTTGGTATGGGGCGACATTATCGGTGAAGTTATATTATATACTTATGAAAAAGAGGCTAATCGCCCCTTTTTATATTTCAAACAGTTTCTTTTTTTATTTCTTCAGGAAAACTAAAGACTATCGGTTTCTTCACCTTTTCGTCAAGAAGAGCTATTTCCAAAACCTCCTCCACGTAGTTTACATAATGGAAAGTCAAGCCTTTGGTGTACTCCTCCCCTATTTCCTCTACGTCTTTTTGGTTTTTATAACACATCACTATCTCCTTGATATTGGCTCTTTTGGCGGCCAATATTTTCTCTTTTATACCTCCCACTGGCAATACTTTCCCTCTTAAAGTGGTTTCGCCAGTCATAGCTATATCTTTCTTAATTTTTCTTTGCGTAAAAATAGAAGCCATAGAAACCAACATGGTAATACCTGCTGATGGGCCATCTTTTGGAACAGCACCTTGCGGCACGTGTATGTGCAGGTCGTAACTTCCAAAAACTCTGTAGTCTATGCCCAAGTCTTCAGCATGAGATTTCAGATACGAAAGTGCCGTTACTGCCGATTCTTTCATGACATCTCCCAACTGACCCGAAAGTGTCAAAGCACCTTTGCCTCTACTCAAATTCGACTCAATAAATAATATATCGCCCCCTACTGGTGTCCAAGCCAAGCCTGTAACTACACCTGCAAGTTCATTACCTTCATACAAATCTTTATCAAAAATAGGTTGACCCAATAATTTTTCAACATCGGCTTCTTTCACGTTTGGATTATATTCTTCCTCCATGGCTACAAACTTGGCAATTTTCCTCACCAAACTACCCAGCTTATGCTCCAAACTCCTCACACCTGACTCTCTTGTGTAGCCTTCTATGAGTTTCACCAAAGCTCCGTTTGTAATTTTGAACATTCCCGGAGTAAGTCCATGCAGTTCAATTTGCTTCGGAAGCAAGTGTCTTTTCGCAATTTCAAGTTTCTCTTCTACCGTATAACCACTCAGCTCAATTATTTCCATCCTGTCTCTCAAGGCTGGCTGAATGGTATCCAGTGAATTTGCAGTTGCTACAAACAGGACTTTCGAAAGGTCATAATCTACTTCTAGATAATTATCTTTGAAAGCACTATTTTGCTCAGGATCAAGCACTTCTAACAATGCACTCGAAGGGTCGCCACGGTGATCACGAGAAATCTTATCAATTTCATCTAAAATAAAAACGGGATTACTCTTCTTGGCTTTTTGTATATTATTGATGATTTTTCCAGGCATAGCACCAATGTAAGTCTTTCTATGACCACGTATCTCGGCTTCGTCATGTACACCGCCCAGTGCCATTCTTACATATTCTCGGCCCAAGGCTTTGGCAATGGATTTGCCCAAAGATGTTTTACCAACACCTGGAGGGCCATAAAGACAAAGCAAAGGAGCTTTCATGTCGTTGCGGAGCTTCAACACAGCCAAATATTCCAAAATTCTTTCCTTTACTTTGGTCAAACCAAAGTGGTCACCATCAAGAATTTTTTTGGCTCTTGTCAACGAAAAATTGTCCTTACTAAATTCGTTCCAAGGCAAATCAACCAAAAGTTCGGCATAGCCCAGAGAGACACCGTATTCGGGAGCCATGGAATTCATCCGCATAATTTTGTTGAGCTCTTTGTTGAAATGCTCGTTGATTTCAGGTGTCCATTTCTTTTTGGCTCCTTTGGCACGTAGCTTCTCTACTTCTTGGTCTGGTGAGTCCATTCCGAGTTCTTCCTGAAGCACTTTTATTTGCTGTCTAAGGTAATATTCCTTTTGTTGTTGGTCGATATCCGAAGAGGCCTTACTTTGTATATCTTTCTTAATTTCAAGCACTTGAACTTCTTTCATCATGTGTTCGAGAAGCTTAGTGGCTTGCTCATAACCATCGAAAGTTTCTAGCAACAGCTGTTTATCAGAAATACCAATATTGAGATTGGAAGAGAGAAAATGGGTTAAGAAATTCGGTGTATCGATATTATTGATAGCTATTTGAGCATCTCTCGGTATCTCAGGATTGAGATTGAGAATATTCAAAGCAGCTTCTTTCAGACTCGAAATTAAAGCTTTGGTTTCCTTTTTCTTTGGATTCGGGAAATGATCTTCAATATAGGTCACTTTAGCCATCAAATAAGGATCAGTTTTGGTAAACTCCTCTACCTTAAATCTCCTCCTACCTTGCAAAATAATGGTAACGTTACCATCCGGAAGCACAATCATTTTAATGATGTGTGCTATGGTACCCACTTTGTAGAGGTCATCCTCCGAAGGTTCGTCGTTAGTTTGGCGTGCCTGAGAGATAATACCTAAGGTTTTATCTCCTTTGTAAGCTTTTTTTACAAGTTTTGTTCCCTTGGCACGGGTTACTGTTACCGGAATGACTATACCTGGAAAAAGTACTGTATTTCTAAGTGGTAAAATTGGCAGATTTTCTGGCAGATTGTTGTCATCCTCCATGACCTCATCTGGTGGAGAAATCTCAATCATCTCCACACTTTCAATGTTTTTTCCTGAAAGACCTATATTGTTAAAATTATCAAAATCTAGCATGTATGATATGTCAAACTCAATATCTGACGTTTTTTTTTCTATATGGTACAATTTCATTTGTCAAACCCTATGCCATCGAACTTAAACATGGCAAAATGGCAGATATTTGTAAAAGTAAATATACAAACGAAATACTAAACGAGGTAGTTTTTAAGAATAATCCGAATTAAAGGTGTGCTTTTTCTCCAACAATTCTCATCGGAATTCCTTTCTTAGACAAGTAATTCTTTAGGTCAGGAATCGGAATTTCTCTGAAATGAAAAATACTTGCGGCCAATCCTGCATCGGCTTTACCAGCGGTGAAAACATCATAAAAATGCTCCATTTTGCCAGCACCACCAGAGGCTATTACTGGTATATTCAAGTTTTCAGACACAAAAGCAGTAATATCGAGAGTAAAACCGTTTTTTGTACCGTCGGCATCCATAGAAGTAAGTAATATCTCTCCGGCACCTAATTCTTCTACTTGTTTCACCCATTGGCGTGTGCGAAGCTCAGTTGCTTTTCTTCCGCCATGCGTATGCACAATATCTTCGCCTTCTACATGACGGGTATCGATGGCCACCACAATGCATTGACTACCAAACTCCTTGGCCAATTCATAAATCAGTTGTGGATTTTTAACGGCCGACGAATTTATAGACACTTTGTCAGCCCCGGCATTTAACAGTTTAGATACATCAGAAATACTCCCTATGCCTCCACCGACAGTAAAAGGAATATTGACCGCATGAGCCACTTTATTTACCAAATCGAGCAAAGTTTTGCGTTCTTCTACCGTTGCGGTTATGTCCAAAAACACCAATTCATCGGCTCCTTGTTGGGCATAAATAGCAGCTAGTTCCACAGGATCACCAGCATCTCGCAAATCCACAAAATTGGTTCCCTTTACCGTCCTGCCTTCTTTGATATCCAAACAGGGTATAATTCTTTTTGTTAGCATATAAATTTCTCCAGCTCTTTCAAACTGATTTTTCCTTCATAAATGGCCTTTCCTACAATCACCCCAAAAACCCCTTGATCATTAAGCTTTTCTAAATCCTTCATCTCACTTACTCCTCCGCTGGCTATAATATGTAGGTCAGAAAACTTGACTTGCATTTTTTCATACAAATCAAAAGATGGTCCTTGTAACAAACCATCTTTAGCAACATCTGTGCTGATAGTATACTTTATGCCTTTCTTTAGATATTCTTGTATAAAATCAAAAACCGAAACTTCAGTAGATTCCTGCCAGCCAGATATGGCTATCTTTTCGTCTTTGGCATCGGCACCGAGTATAATTTTTTCAGGTCCGTATCTCTCCAACCAACCCAAAAACATCTCTTGGTTTTTAACGGCAATACTTCCACCCGTTATCATTTTCGCACCAAAGTCAAAGGCTTTTTGAATGTCCACATCCGACTGAATTCCACCTCCGAAATCAATTATTAGGTCAGTAGAATTAGCTATTTTCTCTAAAACCTTATGGTTGATAATCCTTTTCTCTTTGGCTCCGTCCAAATCTACCAAGTGCAGTCTTTTTATGCCGGCATCTTCAAACTCTTTGGCTACTTCTGCGGGGTCTTCATTGTAGATTTTTTTTTGTCCATAATCACCCTGCGTGAGCCTAACACACTTACCATCAATGATATCTATAGCTGGAATTACCTGAATCATAAAGTTAAAAAGTTTTTAAATACTTGTTGTCCTACCTCCCCACTGATTTCAGAATGAAACTGACAGGCAAAAAAATTGTCTTTTTGTAAAATAGCCGAATATTCCAATACATAGTCGGTTTTGGCTACCGTATATTTCGAAAGTGGGGCATAATAGCCGTGGTTATAATACACGTAAGAATTTTCTATAACAGATTCACAAATAGGCGTTTGCAAATCATAAATGTTATTCCAGCCCGTCTGCGGGATTTTAAAACCTAGTGTTTGAGGGAATTTCAGAATCGGGATATCAAACACACCCAAACATTCGGTATCGCTTTCTTCTGATGAAGCACAAAGCAACTGCATACCTACACAAGTACCTAAAAAAGGCTGTTTAAGCATTGGAATGAGCTCGTCCAAACCAGTTTCTTTCAGGCTTCTCATGGCAGACCCCGCCTCACCAACGCCTGGAAAAATGATTTTATTGGCATTCTGAATACGCTCAGGGTCGTCTGTCAGCTCATAAGTGGCACCAATTCGCTCCAAGGCTATGATGACCGACATGATATTGCCTGCGTTGTATTTTATAATCGAAATCTCTGGTCTCTTCATTCGGTAAAATTACGGCTCATTTTTGAGCAAAATCACTTTTGGTTTAAAAAATAAAACCCGACTAATTTGTCAGGCCTATTTGTTCGCTAAATTTGTCAGGAAAAAATCTTTTGTGTAATGGATTGTTTATGTATGTATGATTGTGCAAAATATAATATACTTGAGCCAATTCCAAAATATTCTCTCAATTAATACACAAAAAAATAATATTTCAGGCTTAAAAAATTGAAATAATACAATAATGAGTTCATTAATCTTAAACGCCATTAGGTAATTGTTTTATTAATAAATAAATTTGCTGAATTTTAAACAACCTGTAAACTCCCCTGTTACCAATTAGTAACAGAATCATAAATGGCCATTTCAATTGATGAAATACAGGCTCCCATTATAGAGGAGATGAGTAGTTTCGAGAAGAAATTCAGAAATTCTATGAAAACGAATGTGATGCTTCTTGACCAAATCATGAAGTACATCATCCACCGAAAAGGGAAGCAAATCAGACCCATGTTTGTGTTTCTGACGGCTGGCACAGTGGGCCAAATCGCTGATTCTACTTATCGGGGAGCCGCTCTGATAGAACTGGTACACACAGCCTCGCTCGTACACGACGACGTGGTGGACGACTCTAATTACCGCAGAGGTTTTTTCTCCATAAATGCCCTTTGGAAAAACAAAATTGCAGTCCTGGTAGGTGACTTTCTACTCAGCAAAGGCCTAGACCTCAGCCTAAAACACAAAGATTACAACCTGATGGAGATTGTAAACAATGCCGTAAAGGAAATGAGCGAGGGCGAACTCTTACAAATAGAAAAAGCCAGAAAACTCGACATTACCGAAGAAATCTATTTTGATGTTATCCGTAAAAAAACTGCATCATTGATAGCTTCTTGCTGTGCTGTGGGTGCTGCCTCCACGGGTGCCGACGAAACCATGGTAGAAAAAGCCAGACTTTTGGGAGAAAAAATAGGCATGGCATTTCAGATAAAAGACGACCTGTTTGACTTCGGCACCGACGAAATAGGCAAACCAACAGGCATAGATATCAAAGAAAAAAAGATGACATTGCCCTTGATTTTTGCATTGAACAACACCGGCTGGTTTACCAAAAGAAAAATAATCAATCTCATCAAAAACGAATCAGACAAGCCCAACAAGGTGCAGGAAGTAATAGATTTTGTAAGAAGTTCAGGAGGAATTGACTACACCAAAAAAATCATGCAGAATTTCGTAAACCAAGCCTACGTTATCCTTGACTCCTTCCCAGAATCCGCCCACAAAAACTCCCTTAAAAACCTGGTGCAGTTTACTATTGAGCGGACGAAGTAGAGGTTACTTCTTTGGCCATTTTGTCTTTTCAATTATTGAATTTCTCTAGAAAATGTTTTACCATATTTGAAAAACAAAAAATGAGTTATAGAAAATACAATTCGACCAAAAAATTTTCATCTATGTTTTTTTTAAAAACCAAAATTATTTTTTTGTTATTATTTATGCTTGCATTCAGCCAAATACAGGGCCAACAGATGAATTTCTTAAAAATGCAGGAAATTAGCTTTGAGGATGTATTGAAAATAGCAAAAGCTGAAAACAAAATGGTATTTATGGATGTGTATGCTGTTTGGTGCGGGCCATGCAAAATAATGGATAAAACAACTTTTTCTGATAGCTTGGTTGCCCAAAAGTTCAATACTGAATTTATTGCCTACAAAGTAAACGCCGAGGATGTACCAGGCAGAGCTATTGTGCAGAAATATATGGTAAATGCCTATCCAACCTATCTGTTTTTTAGCCCAGATGGCGAATTGGTAAACAGACTAGAAGGAGTTTTTCCTCCAAAATTATTTATGGACGAGGCCGACTACACCAAAGGATTACTCAAAAAGTAGGTGGTGCAAATTTCTAATTTGTACTAAAAAATGAATTAGGAATTAAATTTGAAAGATTGAACCAAATCAAAACAAATCCTCTGCTCTTTCCAGAAGCAAAATAGAAGCTTGCGGAACTATCACATATTTTTCGCCTTCATATTGAATCTCTATGGCATGGCGTTGTAAATAAATCGCCAAATCGCCTTCTTCGGCTTGCAGAGGCATGTATTTTACTTTTTCTTCGGTTGCTTTCCACGGTTCTTCCTCGGCAGTATTGGGCAATGGGTAGCCTGGCCCAACTTTTACCACATACCCTGATTGCACATCCTCTTTTTCTGTAACAGTTGGCGGAAGGTAAAGTCCCGAGTTGGTTTTGTCCTTTGGATTTTTAGGCTTAATCAAAACCTTATCGCCCACTACCATTAATTTCTTCAATTTGTTGTCTTTTGATATACCGATCATACGCTTATTTTCCTTTTTCTACCTTCAATTTTCCAGGTATTTGTCCACTTGTTGTTTTCAATAATTTGTGCTTCATCGTAGAGGTTTACTGTTGGGCAAACGTGGTACGGAACCCCCAAAAGTATATCACCCACCTTGTAATTTTCCCAATTTTCAGTTTCTATTACGCCGTGTTCTTCGCTTTGAGAAACCAATTTCAGGTCCTCATGGTTCAGAAATCTGATACGTTTATCAATCGGATTTTCTGAAGAAATGGCTTTATGGCCCATGTCAGTGGTCAAAATTCCACGTTTTGGTTTTGAAATAATTCTGCTCATCACCAAAGCGGCAAACTCAAAATTTTGCTCCGCAAATTTATCTCCATAGCCCCAATCCCACAACACACAAGTGCCAGGGCTGAGCGTGCGAGACTTTTCAAAAGCATGTGAGGTAAAGGCTGGAGTTCCACCGGCTATTACTTCTAAATCGCCAATTTCGGATTTCATTTCCACTAGAATCTCGTAAACTTTCTTCATTCCAACTTCAATTTTGGCTTTTCTATCACTGAAGTCATCGTCCCGAATGTGTCCATCATAAACATGTAATCCTGAAAGTTTTATGTGAGATTTTGAAGCTGCGTATTTTAAACCATGGGCCAATTGGTCATCAATTTCGTGGCCCGACCTATCCATGCCGTTGTTGATGTCGTAATAGATTTCTGCTGTTATCAATTTCGCAGAGAATTTCTCAGAGATTTCATCAACCACGGCATTGCAATCCGCCAATGAGGCAAACTTTGTGTTTGGATACTTTTCAATTAAACTTATTAATCTATCTATTTTTGGACCCAAAAGTTGGTGCGATATCAGTACTTTTTCTGCCCCTGACATGGCCGCAAGTTCAGCTTCAGCAATTGTGGCGGCTTTAAATTTCTTAATACCTTTGTCTATCATTATCCGCACCACATTTTCCATTTTGTTGGTTTTGATGTGCGGCATTAGTCTGCTAGAATCCCCACCAGCGATGACTATCATTTTATCTATATTGCTTTCTACTTTTTCTTTCAATATGAGAAGCGAAGGGGAGTCTATTTGGGTTAGGTTTGAGGTTGTCATCTATTTTTTTTAAACACTTTTAGGATTAAAACTAAATCATTTTTGTTAATTTAGCTCAATTATAATACAAATATATGTTTCCCCTTCCAGTTTTGGTAAAATCGTTGGGTAAATACAAAATTTGGCTGAAATACGCTGATAAAACCGAAGGAGTAGTTGATTTGTCCAGTTTGGCAGGAAAGGGTGTCTTTGAAATTTGGGAAAATGGTAGTTGCTTTGAAAATGTTTTTATAGACCCCATTTCTAATGCAATAGCTTGGAACGAAGAGCTTGACTTATGTCCTGATAACTTATATTTAGAAATAAAAGGGGTGTCTTTTGAATTTTGGAAAAAAAATGAATTAGCTGATGCCTCAAATTAGTTCGTTTTTCGGAATATTGATTTACATGAATTATAATGATCATAATCCGTCGCATTTTCATGCAAAATATGGTGAGAATTCTGCTGTTATAAGTATTGAAAATTTGCGTGTTTTAGAAGGCAACTTGTCTCCAAAATCACTAGGTATTGTGGTAGAATAGGCTTCAATGCATAGGGCTGAATTACTTGAGAATTGGAATTTAGCTAAAAAACATCAATTACTTGTCAATATTGAGCCTTTGGGGTGATTTACCATTGTTTTATTGAGTGTTCCAATTCAATCTCACCCCTCATAAATCTCCAAAGGCAAAGCATCGGGGTCTTCGAAGAAAGTGAATTTTTTGCCCGTAAATTCGTCAATTCTGATGGGTTCAGAGATGATACCTTTGGCTTCGAGGTCTGTTTTTGCTTTTTCTACATCCTCTACTGCAAAGGCTAAATGGCGTAAACCGCAAGCTTCTGGCCGGCTGGGCCGTGCAGGCGGATTTGGGAACGAAAACAATTCTACGACATAGTTTCCGTTCAAAGCCAAGTCTAGTTTATAAGAATCTCTTTCTTTTCGGTAAACTTCTGCCAATATTTCAAAGCCCAATTTGTTGACATAAAAGTCTTTTGATTTCTCATAATCTGAGCAAATGATGGCGATATGGTGTATTTTTTTTAACATTTTTATCTTAAATTTTCAATAATATCAGTTGCAATCATTGCACGCTCAGAACGATTTTTTGCAGCTCGGTCTCCGGCTAATCCATGTTCATAAACTCCCTGAATAGCAGCCTGTTCGGGCTCGTAGCCTTGGGCTAAAAAGCCTAAAATTATTCCGGTTAGCACATCTCCACTACCAGCAGTAGCCATGCCAGAGTTGCCTGTTGAGTTAAAGTGAATTTCGCCATTAGGTAAAGCCACAGCCGTATTTTTGCCTTTTAGGCAGATGATTATTTTGTTTGAAACTGCAAATTCAGAAAGAATTTCTAATTTCTCAAAATCGTTTTTCCAATTTCTTCCAACCAAGCTCTGGAATTCCTTTGGATGAGGTGTAAGAATGGTATTTTCGGGCAAAAGCTTGAGTAATTCTGGTTTTTGACCCAAAAAAGTAATACCGTCTGCATCAATGATAAGTTTTTTGCTTTGAGTCTTTTTTAGAAATCCTTCAAACTTATTAATGTTTTCAAGGCCAATTCCAGGGCCGATTGCCAGGGCATCATATTTCCTAAAATCCCAAATCCCATCAAAATGATAATCATCTAAACCTATATCCACAATTGCCTCTGGAACAGAAATTTGTAATATATCTACACATTTCTTTGGAACATGAGAAGTGATTTTGCCAACTCCCGACCGCAAACAAGCTTTGGTGGTCAAAATAGACGCACCCATCATGCCATAACTTCCTGCTACCAAATAGGCATGTCCAAAAGTACCTTTATGCGAAAAGCTTGACCTTTGTTTAGGTGAAATATCTGTTTCGGTTGTATAGAAGTATTTGCTTTCGGCAGATTCTAAAAATTTTTGAGAAAGACCGATGTCTACTGCTTCCCATTTACCAACGAATCTTTCATTTTCAGGCATAAAAAAGGCTAACTTCGGATATTGAAAAGTGATAGTGTGCATGGGTCTTATGATGTCGGCTTTGTCAGAATGAGTGTTTGAAAACAATCCAGAAGAGATGTCAATGGACACAATTGGAAATCCAAAAGAATTTATTTTCTGAATAATTTCGGCTACAAAACCTTCAATTTTTCGATTTAGCCCTGAGCCAAATAATGCATCAATAATTACAGCTTTTTCACTTAATGGCCATGTAAGTTGGCTTGAATCCGTTAAGATTTTATACGAATTTTGATTTTTGAGTCTTTCTAAATTAGTTAGAAAATCTGTTGAACCTTTTTTGAAATCCGATAAAACATAAGTGTCAACGTCATAACCCAATTGATGAAGTTTTCTGGCAACCGCCAAACCATCCCCTGCGTTATTGCCAACTCCACAAAAAATGAGCGTTTTGAAGGTATTGTCATATTTCAAAACAAAAGAATTTACAAAAGCTTGAGCCGCTCTTTCCATCAAATCGACAGAAAGAATGGGCTCATTTTTTATGGTATATTCATCCAAAGCTCGAGTTTGATTCGTAGATAGAATTTTCATCAATTGCTTTTTTTTCAAAAATAGCTCTATTGTAGCTATATTCGGCAAATTATTTAATCAAAAATGACGGTCAGTATTTTAATTCCTACTTTTAACGAATCCAAAACTATCCAAAAAACAATTGAGGAAATTGTATCGAAAAAAACCGATGAGGTCGTTGAGGTTTTGATTTTAGATTCTGTGAATTCTACAGATAATCTAAAAGAGACATTAGCTTCTCAAGGTGTGAAATACATTAAAACACCCTGCGATTCAAGAGCTAGTCAGATGAATTTTGGAGCCAACTTAGCCAAAGGAGATGTTTTGTTTTTTGTTCATGCCGACACTATTTTGCCTAATAACTATGTGTCTGAAATAACAAATATGCTACAATTTTCAGACTTTGGATGCTTCAGAGCAATAATCGATTCGAAGAATATTTTGCTCAAAATAAACAGTTTTTTTACAAGATTTAATTTTCTTTGGTGCAGGGGAGGCGACCAAACTCTTTTCTTGAAAAAAGCAGATTTTCTGGAATTGGGTGGGTTTGATGAGCAATATGTCATCATGGAAGATTACGCTTTTATAAAGAAAGCACAATCGAAATTTAAGTTTGGGATATCAAAAAAATCGGTAATTGTTTCGGCTCGGAAGTATAAAAAAAATGGTTTTTGGAGAATACAATTGGCAAACTTTGCAGCAATGCGGGCTTTTTTGAGCGAAAATACCACTCCGCAACAGATAAAAGAAAAATATACAAAGTCCTTAGATTTGGATTACTAAAAAAGTCTTAATGATTCGAAAAGTTTAATTTCCCATCCTTTGCTGGCTTTTTCAGACCTTTACTCAGATTTATCTATTATTTTTAAGGAAAATTTCAAAACACTACAAATGGCTAAAAGTGAAAACTTGATTTCTGGTATTCAGCAGGTGGGAATAGGTGTGCCCGATGCCGGTGAATCGTTTGAATGGTATAATAAAAATCTGGGGCTTGATGTGCCGGTTTTTGATGATATAGCAGATGCAAAATTGATGGTCAGATATACCGATGGAAACATTCGTAGACGCAGAGCCATTTTAGCCGTAAATATGGCCGGCGGTGGTGGTGCCGAGATTTGGGAATCTAAAAATCCATTACCGATTGCTTGTGCATTTGAGCCTAAAATGGGCGATTTGGGAATTTTTGCCTTGAAAATCAAAAGTCAAGATGTGATGACGCTTTCTAAATCCAAATCCTTACCAACTTTTAGAACTCCAGAAAACAAGCCTACTGCTTGGTTAAAAGATAATTATGACAATCAGCTCCAATTGGTAGAAGATGACTCTTGGTTCATGAATTCTTCTGCAAATACAGGAGGTGTTTTGGGTGTTGTATTGGGGGTAAGCGATATGGACAAAGCACTGAAACTATACAAAGATGTGCTCGGACTTGAAAGCATCGTTTACGACAAAACTGGAAGTTTTGATGACTTTTCAGGTCTGAATGCTGATAGTAAACAATTTAGAAGAGTATTGTTAAGAAAAAGTCAATCTGCCGAAGGAGCATTTTCAAGACTTTTCGGAAATATAGAGTTGGAGTTAGTTCAAGCTCTTGACATAAGCGACCGCAAAACCATCATGGAAGGCCGCAGTTGGGGCGATTTGGGCTTTATACATCTTTGTTTTGATGCCCTGAATATGGATAAACTGGGTGACAAACTACTCGCCAATGGTTTTCCTTTCGTGGTAGATAGTGCCAATTCTTTCGACATGGGCGATGCAGCGGGCAGATTTACCTACATCGAAGACCCCGACGGCACACTGATAGAATTTGTAGAAACACATAAAGTGCCGATTTTGAAAAAAATTGGCTGGTATATCAATCTCAAAAAACGAAAAACACAAAATCCACTTCCAAATTGGATGGTGAAAACCTTGGGTTGGGGTAGGGTGAAATTGTGAATAAAATATAACATTTGGGCTTCTTATGATCACGTAGTGGTCAAATTTGATTAGCCCAGAATACAATTTGGGGAATTAAAAACTAGAAATTTTGCACTGACCCTGAAGCGGTCAAACGTTTTTTTAGTAATAAATAAATCTGTTTTTTTTGATTTATGAAGTAGCCAAAAAGACTTTCCTCTGTTGTAAACAACACTGTATTAGTGCTTTCGGAAACGGAGTTTGGGGGACCTTTTGAGGGTGATACACTTTCAGACATTGGATTCTTAGGCAAAGAAACTTAAATTTGCAAATTCAATAAATGACTTGGTGGCAAAGTGTATTCGCCTTGATTTTCATGAAACTTTGAATGCCTAAATGCTAGTGATTGAACGCATTAAACCCATTGAATTTAGGGCATATGAGTTCGAAATCAGGAAGATGTTGATGGAGGTTTTTAAAGATAAAATTTCGAAATTGCATAAAAGTGGTTTTGTACACCAAGACATCAAAAGCCCTTCAAATATTGCAGGTTTGGCTTTTGATAATTTACTCTTGACCGAAAAAGGCCTTGATTTGATTGATTTAGGTATTTCAGCCCTAAAATCGCAAGTTGCGACCTGATTTTTGACAAATGTTTAGAAATAGATAAGAAAGAAATTCAAGAGTTTAAAGAGTATTTTTTAAATAGATAAATGCCGCAAATCCGAACCGTAAATATCACCAGATACATCACTCCGCTTCGTGAGGGTGGCTCATTGCCTGCCATTGTAGAGGCCGACGACGGATTTATGTATGCCCTCAAATTCAGGGGTGCGGGACAAGGCACAAAAGCTTTAATTGCAGATTTAATCGGAGCCGAAATAGCCCGTAAACTTGGACTTTTGGTGCCAGAATTGGTTTTCGCAGAGCTTGCTGAGGGTTTTGGACGAACTGAACCAGACGAAGAAATTCAGGATTTATTGAAGTTTAGTACTGGATTAAATCTTGGTCTACATTATCTTTCTGGTTCTATCACCTTTGATGCCGTTATCAATACTGTTGATGCGGAGCTGGCCTCAAAAATAGTTTGGCTAGATGCTTTCTTGATGAATATTGACCGAACTGCACGAAACACCAATATGCTTTTTTGGAACAAAAAACTTTGGTTGATAGATCATGGAGCTTCTCTTTATTTTCATCATAATCCAGAAGCATGGGAAGAACAGGCTGTAAAGCCATTTGTTCAAATTAAAGACCATGTTTTGCTTTCAAAAGCTAACGATTTGGAGCAAGTGAAAGACAAGGTCAAATTCCTTATTTCGAAGGAGTTTTTGGAGGAAATAGTGAATCTGATTCCTGAAAATTGGATTCCTGACACCGAAACTGCTGATAAGAAAATGTACTTGAGTTTTCTTCTCAAAAGACTGGAAAATTCCGAAATCTTTGAAACACAAATAGAAAATGCAAGAAAAGCACTTATATGAATACGCGGTCATCAGGCTCGTTCCGAGGGTCGAAAGAGGCGAATATATCAATATTGGTGCAGTATTGTATTGTAAAAGTCTCAAAACGCTCGACTTTGTTTTTCAAATGAACGAGGATAGGATTTTGGCTTTATTTCCTGAATTGGATTTGGCAGAAGTGGAAAGTCATCTGCATTCTTTTAAAAAAATATGCCAAGGCACAGCAGACTCTGGACTTATTGGAGAACAAGATTTAGCTTCACGTTTTAGGTGGCTAACGGCACGCAGAAGCACCATTATACAGGCTTCCGAAATACACCCAGGGTATTGTCATCAACCTATGGATGCATTGAATAAGATTTTTGAGGAAATGGTTCTTTTGTAAGCTAGAATACTTTTTTTGATTTTTGTTGAATCCCGGATTCAATTTTAAATGTTTTTTGTTAGTCTCTTGAAATTTAATCAAACACCATTATAATTTGCTGCAGACGGTTGCTATCTTGATTTTTGCTCGTGAGGTCTCGGAAGAGTCTTCTCGGAAGCTTTTGGTAGCCAAAAACCGCCAAGCCAACAAACGAATTTTTCAAAATCTCAATATTCTTACCAATCAAAAATCACATGCTACCCAAATTCCAGTTTTTGTTTCTAGTCAATTCGATTTAGACTCAAAAGCAACCTTTGGTCAGAATATCTCTAGGGCAATTTCCTATGTTTTTGAGAAAGGTTTTGAAAAAGTTTTATGTATTGGCAACGACTGTCCAGCACTCCAGAAGGAACATTTGATTGCCACTGCGGAGGCTTTAAATACAACTGATGCTGTTATTGGGCCAGATTTTAGAGGAGGTACGTATTTGATTGGTCTATCCAAAAAAGTTTTTGATACTAACTCTTTTCAAAATTTACCTTGGCAAACTTCTGAACTTTTAGAACACTTGGTCATAAGTTTTTCTGGTAAGAGAATTCAAATGCTAGACCAACTGTCTGACATTAATAGTTTTCAGGATTTGTATTTTTATCCTACAGCTAGACACATCATATCCTTTTTACTAAAATTCATAGATAAACTTAACTTAGGTCAATTTTCTTTGGGTTTTTCCAAAAAAATTGAATTTTTCTTAAATTGTTTGAGCTTTAGAGGTCCCCCAATTCTAGGTTTTTAATTTCCCATTATCCCTTTCTATCTAATATTGATTCTTCATTTGCATGGAGAACCCGTTGTTCCATTATTTACGTATTCATTTTTTATGAAAAAATTATTACTGATTAAATTAATATTTTATTCTTTTTCGAGTATCGCTCAAAGTCAAATCGAGGTCAATGTTATAGATTTATTGACCAATAAACCGGTAAAAAGCGTTGAAGTATATCTCGAAACTTATGGTGAAAAAACCATTTTCGGTGTTTCTAACAAGGCAGGAAAGGTAGTTTTTAAAGATCTTCAAACCACCAAAACTTACAAGGCATTCACATTTGCAAATGATAAATATGCTGAGGCTTTTGTTGGAAATATATCTCTTAAGGCTGGTGAAACTCGTTTTTTTAACCTAGAATTGCCTACCATCAGAGTTGAACTTTTGGAAGAAGTCAGAATCACAAACTCCAAAAGAGCCAAAATGAATACACAAAACGCGGAGGTTTCTTACATCATCCCGAAAGAGGAGATTCAAGCATTACCTGTAGAAGGTCGTGATATTACTCGCACCCTCATCAGATTGCCCAATCTTACGGTTGCCACTTTGGGTTATGCCGAAGCACCAAATGTTTCAATTAACGGACTTGGAGGTACTTTTACAAATTATCTCATAGACGGCATGGACAACAACGAGCGTTTTCTTGGAAATGCAAAATTCAATACGCCCATCGGATTTGCAGATGGCATTTCGGTGTTGACCAATAATTATTCAGTGGAATTTGGAAACACCAGCAATGGCCTTGTAAATGTAACTACGCGGTCTGGCACCAACAAACTCACAGGAGAAGCCTTTTATTTGACCCGCCCGGGTTCCATAATTGATTCAAAATCACCTTTTGCCACTTTGGACCTCTCAGGAAACCAAGTAAAAGACGGATTTCAAAGAAATCAGGCTGGTTTTGGATTGGGTGGTGCTTTGAAAAAAGACAAAACGTTTTTTTACATAAATTTTGAACAAACCATTGACAAGAAGGATAATTTGCTGAACGTTCCACAGCTTGGAGTCAACGAAACCGTGACAGGCTTCAACAATTTCACTTACAGCTCGGCCAAAATAGACCAAGTTTGGAGTCAGCGATTCAAGTCTTCGTTAAGAGTAAATCACGGGATTTTTGACATTGACCGTCAAGGTGGTGGTTTAGAAGGTGGAACACTTTTCCCTTCGGCAGCATCGGCTCAAAAAAACAGGACTTATTTGGTAGCATTGAAAAATGCTTACGTTTTTAGTTCCTATCTTACTGGAGAAACCAACTTCCAAACTTCCTATTTCAGATGGAACTATCGTGAACCCGTAAATATTAATAGTCCATCAGTCACAGTTCAAGACCCAAGCGGGGCGGTTATTGCCACGGTTGGCCAAAGTGGGGCTATTTTTGATAATACAGAATTCACCAATCAGCTTCAGCAAAAACTATTTTATAGACAAGGCAAACATTCTCTCAAATTTGGAGTTGAGTTTATCATTTCTGACTTTAACTTATTAGGTGGAGGTAATACCTTTGGTGCATACACAGTTAGGCTAAATCAAGCACAGATGGATGCTCTCAAAGCCCAAGGTATTAATTCTGGTTTGGATGTGAATGATATTCCGGCAGATGTGCGAGTAATCAATTATGACGTAGAGCTTCAACCCAATACTTTTGGTGCAAGACAAAACGTGTTTAGCACCTATCTCGAAGATATTTTTGCAGTGAATAATAAACTAAACCTTACCATGGGTTTGAGATATGACTATGACAATCTTACCAAAGGTGGGGGAAGTCGTGGCGATTTAAACAATCTTGCTCCACGATTGGCATTTAATTATAAAATTGATGACAGAAATACTTTACGTGGTGGTTATGGGATTTTTACAGACAAAATAAAATACGCTATTCACAGCGATGCACTGCAGTTTAGCAGCACCTCTGCCGATTTTAAAAAACAGCTCAAAGAGTTGCAAAAATTGGGAAAACTTGACTCCTCTGCTGATATTGATAAGATTACTTTTCCTGGGAATATCAGAGCAACAGCTCCCAACGTTACTTATCTAAACGGCCCGAGTTATACAGATTTACAGTCTCGTCGCAACAGGCAATTCGTAAACAATATGCGGATTCTAAATCCAAACGGTTTCCAGAATCCATATTCGCATCAAGTTTCTTTGGGCTATCAGCATAAGTCAGATGAGGATCATTTGTTTTCTCTCGATTTAAATTATGTTGGAACCAACAATTTGTATTACATCAGAAACATAAATGCACCATCAGCCTATCCTCTTAATGATCCTAAAAACGTAGTGGTAAGAAAAGTAGCAGAAGCCGATTTAACCAGACCTGTTCCATTAAAATCAGACAGCCGTGGTCAATATGCAGTAACAGGAAGCGACACACTTAGGGGCTTTGCAAGAAATATTTTGATGAACGAAACCGACGGAAAAGCAAGATATTGGGCCATGAACGTGGTTTATCAAAAACTTAAAGGAGAAAGTAACTTTGCCTACAGAATGAGCTACTCTTTGGCCATGATAAAAAGTAATACAAGTAGTATCAATACCAGAGCCAACGACGCCAACAATTATGACGTAGAATATACTTTTGATGAAAACGACCGTCGTCATGTGGCCAGCTTTATGTTTTTCTGGTACCCAATCAAAAACCTAATTGTTTCACCGGCGTTTCTTCTACAAAGTGGCCAACCTATTACGCGTATCGCCGATGCCCGTATTTTCGGTACTTCTGACCTCAATGGCGACAATGATTTCTTCAATCCCGGAGATTATAGTCCCGGAAACATCAGAAACAGCGACAGATTGCCTTGGGCAAATACGCTTGACTTTTCAGTAAAGTACACTTTAATGAAACATTTTTGAACTTTCGGCTGATATATTTAATGTCTTAAATGCCGTTAATTATTCGCGGTTTAATGTAGTAAGAGGTAACAGTAATCAATTTATGGTAGGTGATAAAAGCACAAATACCTATACGTGGAGAGCGGCTTCTGCTCCTCGTCAGTTTCAGTTTGGAGCACGTTACGTTTTTTAATATTTAATAAAATTGGAAATGATTCTAAGTTTTGATAAAATCGATGAGCTAGAGATTTACCTCAAATCCAAAGGATGGATGGAGGCGAATGAAGTGCTAACAAAAGTTGAAAAGCCTGGCGAAGGCAATATGAATTTTACTATGAGAGTTTACACTTCTCATCGTAGAACTTTCATTGTTAAGCAGTCGAGAGATTATGTAGAAAAATATCCTACTATTCCCGCTCCAGCAAATCGGACAGTAACAGAAGGTCGTTTTATAGCGTTTATCCGGCAAAATTCCGTACTCAGCTCATTTATGCCCCACTTATTGGGCTTGGATGATGTAAACAATATCATAGTGACCGAAGATCTCGGCCTGGCAAATGACTATGCCTTTTTGTACAATTCTGACGAAAAATTGAGTGTTGTTGATTTAACTCAAATGGTAGAATACTTAAGCCATTTGCACCATAGTTTTCGAGCCGATTCACCTGTACCACAATTTGCCAATCGGGAAATGAGAGCCTTGAACCACGAACATATATTTT
>CAMCYZ010000037.1 GCA_945885545.1 Spirosoma fluviale | reverse complement strand
ATTTTGCGTCCACGGCAATAGAAGAATGATGAGCGAAAATATGAATATGGCATAAAACCATTTCCGGACAGATGATTTTTTATTGATTTGATAAATGTCTGAAAACGATTTCATTTTAGCTTCTTCATTCATGTTTTTGAAGCTCGTATTTAGATAAGTTTTCATATTTTCTCGTTGATTTTGCCGTTTTCGAGGTTAATAATAATATCACAATGTTTTTCGCAAACAGTAGATTCGGATGAAATCAGAACCGTAGCTGATGTACTTTTTAAGTAATTTATCACACTTGTCAAATGAGGTTCATCGAGATACTTGAAAGGCTCTTCAAACAAAAATAGGCGTGATTTTCCTATTAAAGAACGTGTAAGTAAAATAGACTGTCTTATTTCAGAAGGTAGTCTTTTACCAATTGGGTCAATAGTTGTTTCCAGTCCTTTTTCTGAATTTTTGATGAAGACATGTAGGCCTGTGAGTTCTGCTTTGTCTAATATTTCTTGGGTCGTGATTTCGGGAATTCCGAGTTTTAGATTTTCTTCCAAGGTGCCTAAAAAAATATCTTGTTGTCCTAATAGAATACCGGTTTGATTTCTTATGGAGTCGGAATTATAGTTTCTGATTGGCAAGCCGTCAAGTGTTATATTTCCCGAAAACTTCTTAAATGCACCTGTCAACAGCCTCAGTACAGACGACTTTCCTGCTCCTGATTTACCTACTATAAGTGCCCATTGACCAGCGTCGACTTTAAAGCTTATGTCTTTCAAAACCTCATTGTTTTGGTCATAGGAAAAGTTAACGTTGTCATAATCTATGGTTATACCTTCTTTTCTATTTGAAATTTTTTCTTTTCCTGAGGTTTCTATTTCGGCCTCTGCCACCTTATTGAGTTTTGCAACCGATGTTAGGGCCTCATAAACTTGCTCCATTACGCCAATGAGTTTTTCTATTGAACCCATTATGGATATAATTACAATATCCGCAGCTATGAACTGACCAATATTTATTTGTTGGTTAATTAACAACCAAACCCCTATAATAAGCATGGATGCCGTGATAAGGAGCTTGAAGCCTATTAAACTCCAGTATTGTACTTGTAGTACTTTAAAGTGTCTTGTGCGAGCATCCAGATATTTTGTAACTAATTTATCAGTATTGTCGAGATGTAAATTAGATTTTTTTGAATACTTAAAAGACTTTATACTTCTGGCCATTTCTTCGAGCCATCCACCTATTTCGTATTTTTTATCGCTCGTCTCTATGGACGTTGCAAATCCTTTCCCAGACGTGTATTGTAGAATAACGACCACGGTTATCAATAACACAAACCCAAATGCTATGAATAAAGGGTGGTAAAAAGCCAAAAGGATAATTCCTAATAACACCTGAATTACTGCGGCTGGCACATCAACCAAGAGTTTATGAAGGCTTTTCTGTAAAGAACTTATGTCAAAGAATCGGTTGACCAATTCTGGCAAATAATAAGAGTCAAGTTTTTCAATGTTTAATTTTGGTAATCGGTCACCATACTCGAGAGAGTACCGAACAAATAGTTTTTGTTCAATTTTTTCTATCATTTGTAAGGTACGAACTTGTAGAAATCCCGTTAAAAAGGTACCGAGCAGAACCAAACCGATAAGAACAACAATTGAAGTTGATAAACTTCCTGCCAACACGAAACCAATAATGGCTTGAATACCTAAAGGTAAGGACAATGAAAGCAAGCCTGCAAAAATAGAATAGATATATATCGAACTGATATCTTCTTTGTCAAGTTTCAACAACTCTAGAATCCTAGTAGTGGCCGATCGAATGGATGAATATTTTGGTTCCATACTGAAATATTTTTTGCAAATATAAAAACTCTTTTCAAATAATAGTAATACTATTACAAATAATTATAATACTTTTGCTTATGTGACATTTAGTATTTAATATTGCACTGTTAATAGTTGGTTATGCAAATAGAATTTAAAATTAAAATTAATAGTTCCCTATACCTTCGTGACCCTGATGCAACCGAGGTCGGTAAAAATATAGTGAAAATGTCCATCAAATTGATATCTGAAATTGGATATGAGCAATTTACTTTTAAAAAGCTGGCTGCCGAAATTCCTACAACCGAAGCAACGGTTTACAGATATTTTGAGAACAAACATAAACTCTTAATTTATTTGATTGATTACTATTGGGCTTTTATCCGCTATCAAGTATTGTACAGTATTAACAATTTAAAGACTCCGGAAGAAAAAATAAGAACGATTATAGATTTATTGGTTTGGGAAGATAATGACTACATAAATTCATCGGAAATTGACCCAAAGGCCTTGTACTATATAGCTATAACAGACGGAAGCAAAACATTTTTGTCGAAAGAAGTGGATGAGTTGAACAGAAATCAGGTTTTTATGCCTTACAAAGAATTGTGTGAGCTCATAGCTTCCGTATTTAGGGAGTATAATTCTGACTACCAACACGCCAATTCTTTGGCGAGCACCTTGGTGGAGACCTCACATTTACAATATTTCTTTATGCATCATTTACCTCGGTTGTGTGATTTTTCAGACCGCAAAGACCCTAAGACACTTGAAGCATTTTTAGAGAATTTGGTTTTTGGGGCTCTTGAAAGAGGTTAGAGGGATATGTAGGCGTTGTTTTTTTATAAATCCACGATTTCTAAATAGAGTATTTCCCTTTTGTTCATTCTTCATCTTTACCTATCCCATCTTTACCTTACTTTTGGACAAGTTTTTAGTGAAAAGCTATTACCAAGAAAGCATTTGAAGAGACCTTAGAGAGATATAATTTTTCCGCATGAAATGAAGGAGAAATCAGCTTTTTGAATTCCTGCGGTTAAATTTTTTTGAATTTGGTTTTGAACTGAATTCGTTTAATTGGGACGGTCCTAGTATTTCCAAGTTTCAACTACTTCAAAGAAAATGGTTTCTTTATAATCACCTGAAAGTGTGCTATTCAATTGCTTTTTCTTATGATTCGTGGATTAATTTCAGCAAATACCACTTTTTTAGGTATTGTTCTACATTTTTTAATTCAAAAAAATACTAAAACTGTATATCATTATTTTATTGGTTTTCGTTTTTTGGAAAAAAAATCAGACCTATATCAATCATAAATAAATATGTATAAAATTCTTGGACTACTGCTCATCTTAGGTGTTTTTCAATGTGATAAACCTGAGGTAAATGCTGAAAATGTATTGGTTGGAGAGTGGAGGTATGTGGGTACTTACAGTCATACGGTTGACTATGAATGCTATGTTTGCGATAATTTTGATTATAATAAAAGTATTTATAGAATCAATTTTGAAGACGCCAACAATTACTCTGCTAATATTAATCTACTAACTGCTAAGGGTGTTTATAATGTTGGTTTGGATAAAAATGATGGTAGTATTGTTTCAGGTACCTTTGAAAATATTGATATGCAGATACTCAACAAGCCGTTTGAAACATCTGCCGATACCAGAGTAAAAAACATGCTTTTGGAGTCAACGAGTTTTTATGTTGTATTTAATGCAAGAAAAAAAGGTTACGATGAACTCACTTTGTCTTCGAATAACGACGAGTATTTGTTGTTCGTTAGAAAGTAAGCATATTAATTAGCCCAAATACCAATTTCCTTCACTCTCGCTTTTATTTCAAGTTGAGCATAAGACCACGAACTTGAATATTTCTTGTAATGAATGGCTAAGCCCGATTTAATGAGTTCTTGGTTAAGATTTTTACCGTCAGGCAGTATGATTTCGCCTATTAGGCGTCCATATCTGTCGTATTCGTTGTTGTGAATCACCTTTACAGTTTTTTTGAAACATTTGTCGGAGGTAAATTTCTTCGCATTTTGATAAAAAGGCCTTCCTCGTTCGGGGCAATCTACATGGGCCAATCTGATTCGGAGGTTTTTGCCCATTCTTGTCTTGGCTTTAGTGTTATTTGATACCATTTTCAGTTCTATGGTATCGCCGTCCATTATGCCTACCACTTCTGAGCTTAAGGTTTGGGTGAGAATTAGTATCTTTAAAATTAGGGCTAAACTTATAGTCATTTCTTGCACTTTTGAAAGATTGTAAAGGTAAAAAAATTTGTTCATTCATCTTCAATTTTATCCTTTTGATAATTTTTTTAGAAAATATTTGGATTACTGAACAGTGTTCATTTAGTTTGTGCTGTTAAATAAAAAACTACCGTTTAATAAGAATGGGTGTAGCAGACAGAAAAGAAAGAGAGAAGGAAGAAATGAAAACCAAGATATTGGAGGCAGCCAAAAGGCTTTTCCTCGATCATGGTTTTGAGAAAACCTCTATTCGAAATATAGCAGAAGAAATAGAGTATAGTCCAGGCACCATTTATTTATATTTTAAGGATAAAAATGAACTTCTTTTTGCACTACATCAAGAGTCTTTTCAAGGCCTGATAGCTAAGTTTATGGTGGTGGCACCAATTGAGGATCCCTTTCAGCAGTTGATTGCTATGGGTCATGAGTATTTAAAATTTGCCATAGAAAACCCCGAATTGTATGAGCTGATGTTCTTGATGACGGCTCCTATTGAAGCTCTTGAATGCAGATGTGATATTTGGGAAGATGGTCATACCGCATTAAACATGCTTATCGCACTTATAGATGCATGTAAAACCAAAGGGTATTTTGACGGGCAAAATTCTGAAGACTTAGCGATGATGATTTGGGCCAATGTACACGGATTTGCGAGTTTACACCTACGCAAACGCATGTCGATGTTTCCTGAAGAGGAGCGAATACCAAGACTTCAAAGGGCTTTGGAGGTGATGATAGAATCGTTACGAAAACTATGATTTAATGAATGTCAATCAAATACTTTTCGCAACTGTGGGTGATTTTAAGTATGTAGGTTTTTTCAAAAAAGTCGTAGATACTGAGTTTGCTAGGAATGACACGAATTATTTCACCGCGATTTGTGGATTCGTAGTTTTTACACTCTTGATATTCATTTATTTATAATGAAAAACTCACAACTAAGAATTAGGAATAAGGTGAAATGATTATTTCTTGGCGGTAAACTATAAACAGATGAAAAAAGTATTAATTATACAAGGTCATCCAGATAGAGAAAGCTATTGCAGAGCTCTTTCAATGGCCTATAAAGTGGGAGCACTTAATACAGGATCCGAAGTACAAGAGATTATAGTGAGTGATTTAAAATTCAATCCCAATCTCGAATTTGGCTACCGAAAACGTACCGAACTTGAACCTGACCTTTTGGCGGCTCAGGAAAAAATAAAATGGGCAGAACATCTGGTAATCATATATCCACTTTGGTGGGGAGGTATGCCGGCACTGTTGAAAGGTTTTTTTGATAGGACATTTCTGCCGGGATTTGCTTTTCAGAAAAGAGAAAACTCTGTTTGGTGGGATAAATATCTTATAGGGAAATCTGCGAGAATCATCACCACCATGGATCAGCCCGCTTGGTATCATTGGCTTATTTATGGTGAACCCGCCCACAAAGCCTTGAAAAAGATGATTTTGGGATTTTGTGGAATTAAACCGGTGAAAACCACTTCCATCGGTCCAATCAGGTTCTCAAAAGACGAGTTCAGGAAGAAAAATTTAGAAAAAGTAAAAGCTCTTGGAATCAAACAAATATAAAAAATGAAGACCCTTTTGAAACTTGAAGATGTTGCCGAATTTCTTTTCGGAATATTCTTTTTTAGTTTGCTCAGTTACGAATGGTGGTGGTTTCCCGCACTTTTGCTGGTTCCAGATGTGTCCATGATTGGCTACCTGTTAAATGCTAAAATTGGTGCATGGTTATACAATTTAGTACATCACAAAGGATTGGCCATACTTTGTATCATTTTTGGTTATGCCCTGGGCAAAAACGAGATCAGTTTGGCTGGAGCTATTTTGCTATCACATTCTGCCATGGACAGGATGTTTGGTTACGGCTTAAAATTCGAAACGGCTTTTAAAGACACTCATTTAGGTATTATTGGTAAAAAATAAAAAAGAATAAGATGTTTAAAGAATTGATTGGAAAAGAATCCAAAGATATCAGCCCTTCTCCTTTTGGAAGATGGCTCAATGCTAAAATTATAGATGCAGAAGCTGGTAAGTTGACCCTTGAGTTTTTGGTAAGAGAAGAAATGACCAATCCTGCGGGTATTATGCACGGTGGAGCTATTGCTGGCATTATTGATGAGGCCATGGGAATGACCACTTTCTCATTGGGTAAAACAGGCTTTTATGTGGCCATTAATCTTAACATAGACTTTTTAAGACCAGGCAAGTCGGGTGAAAAATTAAGGGTGATTGCTGAGGTGATACGCGATGGACGCACTATGGCCCATGCTGAGTGTAAAGTTTTCAATGAAGAGGGCAAGCTTATAGCCAAAGCGACCTCAAACCTAGCACTTACAAAATTCTAAGATGATGAAAAAACTGTTTTATGTGTTAGTTTTTTTGTTCTTTTGGCAAAAAATATCTGCACAATCGAGCATTTTGCAATCCTATATCAACCAAGGTTTGGAAAGTAATTTGTCTCTGAAACAAGAAAATTTGGAGCTTCAAAAAGCTCTTAAAAGTATAGATATAGCCAAGTCAAATCTTTTCCCGAAAATCAGTTTTTCGCCAAATTATACCTTGGCTGCTGGAGGTCGTAGGTTAGATTTCCCAATAGGCGACTTGCTCAATCCGGTCTATTCTACGTTGAATCAATTGACTAAAACCAATAATTTTCCGCAAGTCGAGAACGTGAGTCAATTATTAGCTCCAAACAACTTTCATGAAACGAAATTTGTGATTCAGTATCCGATATTTAATCCTGATATCAAGAATAATATTGCTTTGCAAAAAGAAATTTTACAGTCGGAATATGCCAAAAAGAAATATTTAGAATACGAACTCAAGCACAATATAGAACATGCTTATTATCAATATTTACAATCTCTGGAGGCTATAAAAATCTATGAAAATTCTCGAGGTGTCTTGTTGGATTTAAACGCTTTGAACCAAAAACTTTTGTTTAGTCATGTGATTTTGAAAGACGTAGTACTGTCGTCTGAATATGATTTAGAAAAGCTTGAACAGCAAATTGTTGAGGCAAAAAAAAACAATGTATTGGCCAAGGCATATTTCAATTTCCTGATAAACAGGTCATTAGAAGAGCCAGTGGAAGCGGACACCGTACTTATTTCCAGTCTTCCATTAGTCAATCAGCTAAAGACTTACACCCAGTCAGCCTATGAAAACAGACCTGAGTTTGATCAAATAAACAGTGGGAAACGTATTAATCAGTCGCTACTGAATTTGCAGCAAAAAAACGCCAAACTTCCTCAAGTATTCGTGGGTGCAAATACCGGTTTTCAGGGATTTGGCTATAATTTATCGGGTCAGGCTTATCTCATTGCCCAATTGGGGCTCAATTGGGACCTTTTTCATGGGTACGAGAAAAAACATAAAATAGAACAAACTAAGATTTCTACAGAAATATTGAATGTGAAACTGGAGGAAACTAAAAACCAGATGCAATTGCAGGTTCTGCAAAAGTACAAAGAGCTTCAGGCAAGTATTTCCAACTTAGGTTCGCTCAAAGGAGGTATAGAAAAAACACAGAAAATCTATGATTTGGTAAATAGTCGCTATAAAAACGGGAACGCCATTTTTATGGAGGTTTCCAAGGCACAAAACGATTTGTTGATTGCCAAACTGACCGAATCACTCAACAAATATGATATATGGGTAAAATATGCCGACTTAAAAAAAGTGAGTGGAATGTGATGTCACTTCGGCTTCGCTCAGTGACCGCGGCTTCGCTCGGTGACCGCGGCTTCGCTCAGTGACCGCGGCTTCGCTCGGTGACCGCGGCTTCGCTAAGTGACCGAAGTCAGAGAATTTTTATTGTTCGGTTTGAATAAAAATATAAAAAAAGAATATGAAAAAAATATTATTTATTGCACTTACAGTCGGTGCTTTAATTTTCTCCTGCAAAACCAAAGAAAAGAAAGAAAAGGCCGTTGAAGATTCACAATTGCAAACCATTGAGGTAGCCACGGTGCAAAGTCAAAATCTGACAGACCAAATCAACGCTTCGGGTATTCTTGCCTCTAAGTCAGAGTTAAAATTGGCTTTTAAGACTGGCGGAATGATAAAACGTATGTATGCTTCCGAAGGTCAGTCCGTTTCGGCTGGTCAGCTTTTGGCTGAATTGGATATGTCAGAAATTGACGCTCAAGTGAACCAAGCTAAAATTGGTTTTCAAAAAGCGAAGAGAGATTTTGAACGTGTGAAGAAATTGTATGATGACGAGGCAGCAACGCAAACCAACTTTCAAGATGCCAATAGTGGTCTTGAAATAGCTACGCAAGCATTGTCAGCAGCGGAATACAACCGCAAGCTATCTAAAATTTACGCCCCTGTTGCTGGAAGAATTTTAAGAAAAATTGCAGAGCAAGGTGAGCTGATTGTACCCTTTTCGCCAGCAATAATTCTTGGAACAGGTGCCAATGCGTATATTTTGAATGTTGGCTTGGCTGATAAAGAAATAGTTAAATTAAAAATAGGTGATAAAGGAAGTGTTGAACTTGATGCCTATCCAAACGAGAAATTTTCGGCTCGGGTGAGTCAAATAGCACAAACCATCAATCCCGCCACTGGCACATACGAAGTGGAACTAGAAATGCAAGCGACCAACAAGAAACTAATTTCCGGTTTTGTGGCTAAGGTTAATATTTTACCGAGTATTACCAACAATAGTTTGGTGCTGCCTATTACAGCCGTTGTGGAAGCAGATGCTCAGAATGCTTTTGTTTTTGTATTTGATTCTGCAAGCAGTAAAGTTTACAAAAAACCAGTAAAAATTGGGAAGATATATGAAGATACGGTCGAGCTCATTGCAGGTGTGGGTCAGGGTGAACAGATAGTTACCCGAGGCAGCGGTTTTGTGGTAGATGGAGAAAAAGTTAAATTATTTCATCCCTAAAAAGAAACACAAAAGATGAAAATAACAGACTTTTCTGTAAAAAACCACCAGTTTACCATTATCATTTTTATAATGATTATGGCCTTGGGCATCAGTTCTTTGCTCAATATGCCCAAAGCTGAAGATCCGGTACTGAAGGCCACCTTTAACTCTATCGTGGTGGTATATCCCGGCACAAGCCCTGAAGATATGGAAAAACTCATTTTAGAGCCCATTGAGGACAAAATGAGCAGCATTGCAGATATTAAAAAGATGATTTCTTATGCCAATGACGGTGTGGCAACCATCATTATTGAGTTCAATCACAATGTGAAAGAGGATGAGAAAAACAACGAGGTTTTGCGAGAGCTAAACAGTCTCAAAAGCAAACTACCGCAAGATATTTTTGCCATGGATGTGTTCAAATACACCCCTGAAACAGTAAATATCATCCAAGCTGCTTTTTTGTCAGAAACGGCTTCTTATAATGAACTTAAATCTTACGCTGAGGATCTAAAAACGGAGATAAAAAAGATTAAAAACATCAAGGAGGTAGAGATTCATGCCGCACCAGAAAGAATTGTCCGGATAGCGATAAATACCGATAGGTTGGCTCAATTTAAGATACCATTGAGTAGAGTAATGCAATTGGTACAGTCTGAAAACCTTAACATTCCGGCTGGAGCCATAGAAATAGGAGATAGGAAAATCAATGTGAAAACCTCAGGTTCTTATGAGTCCCTTGATGAAATCAAAAATACGGTCATCAGTACTTCTGGCACTCAGATAACGTATTTGAAAGATGTGGCAGAGGTAAACTTTGGTTATGAAAACGAAACTTACTTGGCAAGGCTCAATGGCAAAAGAGGGATTTTCATCACAGCTTCTCAGAAAAAGAACACCAATATTTTTGATGTAAATAAAATACTCTCTCCACTTCTCGAAGATTTTGAAAAGACACTTCCGAGACATATTAAATTTGAGAAAAGCTTCGACCAAGCTTATAGTGTTTCCAAAAGGCTCTTGGGATTGGGCAGAGATTTTGCGATAGCCATTGTGTTGGTCCTCATCACCCTCATTCCGCTTGGTTTCAGAGCGGCTTTGATTGTAATGATTTCCATTCCCCTTTCGTTGGCTATTGGTTTGGCAGGTTTGGATGTACTTGGCTATGGCATCAATCAGCTTTCGGTGGTGGGATTGGTGATTTCACTAGGTTTATTGGTCGATGATTCCATTGTGGTTGTAGAAAATATCGCTCGATATCTTCGTATGGGTTATACCCGTAAAGAAGCAGCAACCGAAGCCACAAAACAGATAAGTTTGGCTGTTCTGGGCTGTACGGCTACGTTGATTTTTGCCTTTTTGCCCCTAACTTTCTTGCCAGAATCTGCGGGAGATTTTATCCGAAGTTTGCCGATGGCGGTTATTACTACAGTCTTAGCCTCGCTTTTTGTCTCATTGACCATAGTTCCGTTTTTGGCCAGTTTGCTGATGCCAAAAGAAGAAAAGGAACATGGAAATGTTTTTTTACAATTTATGAATAGGGCAATCGACGGTTCTTACAAAAAAGTGCTCAATTGGTCTTTGGCCAACCCATATAAGACCCTTTCTATAACGCTTTTACTTTTTGTTGGAAGTTTGGCCATGATAAAAGTGGTGGGAGTGAGCGTTTTTCCAAAGTCAGAGAAACCACAATTTTTGATAAACATAGAAACGCCCTTGGGAACTTCTCTGAAGTTGACAGATAAGGCCGTACGGTTTGTAGAGCAAATCCTTTCAGAAGACGATTTGGTGAAAAACTATGCCTCTAATATCGGGAAAGATAACCCAAGAATCTATTATAATATTTTGCCCAAAGGCGGTACTTCTAGCAATACGGCTCAAATTTTTGTGCAACTGCAAGAAGAAACCGAGGTGCCAGAAAGAACGGCTTACATTAACGAACTTCGTAAGAAATTTCAGACTTATCCGGGAGCTAAAATTAAGGCCATAGAGTTTGAACAAGGTGCTCCAGTAGATGCACCCTTATCGGTGAGGATTTTTGGGGAAGACTTGGATTCGCTTAGAAATATCGCCTTGAAAGTAGAAGGACTTTACAAAGCTACTGAGGGTACAATATATGTCAACAATCCTATCGGGGCTGTAAATACCGATTTGCGGGTTGAAATCAACAAAGATAAAGCTGGTATGATGGGTATAGCTACGGCTGAAATAGACCGTAATGTTAGAATGGCCATTTCAGGGCTAAATTTGGGTACTTTTCAAGATAAAAATGGCGATGATTACGAAATAAATATCACCTTACCGAGGGGTAAGACCGTTTCGGCCGATGTTTTTGACAAAATATATGTATCGTCTCCCATGGGGGCACAAATACCTTTGTCTCAACTCGCAACTATCCGTTTCGAAACCTCCCCAAATAGAATTCAACACTATGATCAGCAGCGTTTTACGAGTGTTTCTGCTTTTGTAGCGGATGGTTATTTGGCACCAGATGTTCAGTCTGTTTTCAGAGAAAAACTCGAGAAATTTAAGTTGCCCAAAGGCTACAACATAGCCATAGCTGGGGAGGAGGAACAAAGAGCCCAAACTTTCGGCGGGCTAGGTACCATTATTATTATTACGATTTTCGGTATTTTGGCCATTTTGGTATTGGAATTTAAAACCTTCAAGAGCTCGTTTATTGTGCTTTCGGTTATTCCGTTGGGTGTTATCGGAGCCGTAGGAATATTGTATTTGGCTGGATATAGTCTTTCATTTACAGCTATTGTAGGTATTATCGCTTTGGCAGGAATCGAGGTTAAAAACTCCATTTTGTTGGTAGATTATACCAATTATCTAAGAAAAGAAGAAGGTTTGTCCATTGACGAAGCCATTGAAAAGGCTGGAAAAACGAGGTTTATTCCTATAGTTTTGACAACTATGACAGCTATTGGAGGGCTTATTCCATTGGTTTTGGAGCATTCGCCACTTTACTCACCATTGGCTTTGGTAATAATTGGAGGTTTAATTTCATCCTTAGTTTTGACGAGAATCGTAACTCCCGTAATGTATAAACTACTTCCTCCTATGGTGAAATAAGTTATTTACCAGTAAAATCTTTGCGGATTCTACTTCATGAGGTATCGGTATTGCCGAGGTAGTACGCCAATATTTCATAAGGGCATCTTGAATGAGCTCGGGTTTTTCCGTAATCAGTTTGGCATATCGTTGTTCAAAAGGGAGCTTTATAAGATTGATGGTTCGGTTTTGAAGCTTTGTAAAATTACTCAACAACAATAATTGACCCCATTCCCTGATTTCCGGGAAATGATGAAAGCGTTTTTGTACTGTTCTTAATCTATTTGACAAACTTTACAGGCTGTAATGTCTTGAAAAGTTATTAGACTTGGCGTTATTCGAAAAAAAAGAGAAAATTGTCGGCGAATTTTCAAGGTTAATAATGTTCGTTGGGTGACTTCCTTGGTGTCGGTATTAAATGCAGACTACTTTATGTAACCTTCTTCAATAAAATTTGTAAGCGTCTTAAGTTTTCCTTCATGAAGCTAAATTTTCCCTTTTTCTATTTCTTTAAAACTTAAAACTTCTGAAAACTGAGCGACTATTTCTTCAGTTATTGGGCGAATTTGTTGGAAGTAAGAGGTTTATATCCATTTGCCAGTGTTATGTTAGCTATTTTTTCGAAAATAATTTTTTTTAATCCTTATTAAGGTCAAAAAGTAAGTAAACATTAAAATTAGTAATATTTTAATGTATGTACTGATTCTAACCTCACCGTTAAGGTCAAAAAGTGAGTAAACACTAAAATGGGTAACATTTTAATGTATGTGTTGATTCTGACCTCATCATTAATGTGAAAAAGAGAGTAAACATTAAAATGTGTAGTATTTTAATGTATGTTTTAGTTCTGACCTCACGATTAATGTCAAAAAATGAGTAAACATTAAAATGGGTATTATTTTAATGTATGTGCTTATTCTGACCTCACGATTAATGTCAAAAAATGAGTAAACATTAAAATGTGTAGTATTTTAATGTATGTGTTAATTTTAGCTTCACGATTAATGTTAAAAAATGAGTAAACATTAAAATGGGTATTATTTTAATGTATGTACTAATTTTAACCTCACGATTAATGTCAAAAAATGAGTAAACATTAAATACATATATATTTTAATGTATACTATGTAAATTATTATTATATTTGTGAGTTAAAAATCTACAAATAAACCATTTATAATCAATGGCTCAATCTCTTTATTCGATTAATCCTGACCGAAATGTGGCTTGGAATACACTCCCAATGTTGCCGATTCATCAGGATTTGTACCGCGACTTTGACATTATGGATAGTTTGATAGAAGCCAAGGCGGCTATATCGAGGTTACAAGGCCGATCTATAGTAATGCCCGACCCATCGGTGCTTATCAATTCGGTTATTTTACAAGAAGCACGGTTTTCTACAGAAATTGAAAATATTTTTACGACTGAGGACGAGCTGTATAAGGCATTTGGCGAAGAAATTGAAACCGAAACGGGTGATGTCAAAGAGGTATTACATTACAGGGAGGCCATTTGGCAAGGTTTCGAACATCTAAAAAAGATGGGTAAATTTGATATCGAATATTTATTGAAAATATACCGAACTGTAAAAAAAGCCAACGATGGGTTTAGGCCGCCACAGTCAAAAGTATATATAAAACAGGGTGGAACAGGTCCTAATGCGGGTAAAGTCATATATACGCCACCGGCGGGCGACGAACTTATTAAGCAACTTTTGACCAATTTGGTGGCGTTTATAAATGATGATAAAACCTACAAAATTGACCCGCTTTTGAAAATGATAATTGCTCATTACCAATTTGAGGCCATTCACCCGTTTAGAGATGGTAATGGCCGTGTGGGTAGAATTTTGAACATTCATATTCTTACACAAAAAGGCATATTGGATCTTCCTGTGCTGTTTTTGAGCAAATATATCTTAGAAACCAAGGATCAGTACTACAACCTTTTGGCTGGCGTTTCGCAGAGAGGAGGCTGGAAAAGCTGGCTCAAGTACATGCTAAAAGCCGTAGAACTGACAGCCAATAGTTCCTATCAGAAAATTAATGAAATAGTAGAACTCAAAAAATCCATCACGGAAATATTGGTCGACAGCAAAGAATTTACTCGTCCGGAAGGACTTGCAGACATGATTTTTACACAACCTTATTCTAAAGTTAAGCACTTTACATCTAGCAAAATATATGCAGAGAATACCGCAAGAAAATACCTAGAACGACTATGTGAAAAGCCGTTTAATATCTTGCAAAAGAAGCGAATTAGCGGCAACGACTATTTTGTAAATATAGACTTTGTAAGAATTTTGGGCGAATAAAGTTGGGTTTGGAAGTTTTAGCACAAAAAAATAAGACAGCTCGTTTTTCGTAATGCGATTTCACCATTTAAAGTTCTGGCAAAGCTTTAAAATTTGTTACATGTTTTCTAATATAACTTTTATTACATAAGAATATAGTGTGTTTTTAAACAGTCAAATTTGCAATAAAAACTTTTTTTAGTTTAAATTGCGATTCAATTACAAATAACTCTAAAACTAGAAACATGGAAAAAAGTATTTGGCGTAAAAAGCCAATGCACGCTTATGAAGCAGATATGAAAAAATCTGAGCTGAAGCGGGTACTTACGAAGTGGGGGTTAACCTCGCTTGGCATCGGTGCCATTATAGGTGGTGGAATATTTACGCTTACAGGTATTGCTGCACACAATTTTGCTGGCCCTGCTTTGGCAGTATCTTTTATTATTGCTGCTATCGGCTGTACATTTGCCTCTTTGTGTTACAGTGAATTTGCGTCAATATTACCCGTAGAGGGCTCTGCTTATGCTTATTCTTATGGTACAATAGGTGAGTTTTTTGCTTGGATTATAGGCTGGAATCTTATTTTAGAGTACATGATGGGTGCCACCACTGTAGCCGTGGCGTGGTCGGGATATTTAGAAAAATTTCTGCATTTGTTTGGAATAGAACTGCCAGCTTATCTGATGAACGACCCGTTTACAGCTGGTGAAAAACTTGGGTTGGACGGCCCAACTCCGGCATTTAACATTGCTGCATTTTTTATTACTTGGATTGTTACCTCTGTTTTGGTAAGAGGAATTCAAGAATCGGCCAAGACCAACAACATCATCGTGGTTGTTAAGTTGAGCGTTGTAATTTTTGTAATTTTAGTTGGTGCTTTTTATGTTAAAGTAGAAAACTGGACTCCTTTTATTCCTGATACTGTTACTGCTGCTGATGGTACCACTTCCTTCGGTTGGGATGGCGTTATTACAGCTGCTACCATTGTGTTTTTTGCATATATAGGTTTTGACGCTGTCTCTACTCAAGCAGGAGAGGCTATAAACCCACGTAAGGATGTGCCTTTTGCTATTGTAGCTTCTTTGATTATCTGTACGGTTCTCTATATTTTGGTATCATTGGTGCTAACGGGTATGGTTAGATACGACACACTCGACCTCAAAGCTCCTGTGGCCTCTGCATTTGCTGATGCTGGTCTTCCATGGGCAGTGTTCATTATTACACTAGCGGCTGTTGCGGGTCTTACTTCAGTAATGTTGGTAATGCTTTTGGGCCAAACCCGTATCTTTTTGGGTATGGCAAAAGACGGCTTATTGCCTAGTTTTTTCAAAGAGATTCATCCTAAGTTTAAAACTCCTTGGAAAAGTACACTATTGGTTGGGTTAATAGTTTCAATTGTTGCTGCTATAACTCCTATCGATAAGGTTTCGGAAATGTGTTCGGCTGGTACATTGTTGGCTTTTGCCATGATTTCGGGTGCTGTGCTTTTGCTGAGATACCAAAGACCAGACCTTGAAAGGCCCTACCGAGCTCCTTGGATCTGGTTTGTGGCTCCAATGGGCGTTTTATTTAATTTGTTCTTGATGTCACGTTTACGTACCGATACTTGGTATGCCTTCTTGATTTGGAGTAGCTTGGGTATAATCGTTTACTTCTTGTACAGTCGTAATAAGAGCAATCTCAACAACATGGAGAAGGACTGAAGCTTAGTATAGAAGGACTTTGCTATTTAAAAGAGGCTGTCTAAAATTTAGGCAGCCTCTTTTGTTAATTTGGTAAACCTTCAAAAAATCTTCACTTCACTTAAAATCACCTCTGCCTTTGCATCGGTTATTCTTAATCTGATTCTACTCGCCTTAGTGGTCGGTATTTTAACTATCCGTTTGTAACCTATTGTAGTTTCTTTGGCTACATTTTTCCAATTTCCGTTCTCAAACACATCTACCTCAAAAGCTTTTACTCTTTGTCCTAGAGCAATGTATTCAGACACTTCAACGAAGTTGATGGTTTCTGTTTTCTCTAAATCTACTTCTATATCACAAGTGTTTTTTGATGCTGACCAGTAGGTTTTATTATCTCCGTCTGTGAGGTTTTGAGTTTCTTGTTTTTTATTGAACGCCTCTGACGCCTTTACTTTTTTATGGAGGGCTAAATTATTTGCAAACCGCTCGTTTAGCAATTTTCTCCATTCTAATAAGTTTTTAACGTCTATTTCGTGGATTTGACCTCTTCTATCGGGCGGAATATTGAGTAGAAGATTTGATCCACGACCGACAGATGTCATGTAAATATCAAACAATTGCTCAGGTGTTTTTACTTTTACGTCTTCTTCTGCATGATAAAACCAACCTGGTCTGATGCTCACGTCTACTTCTGCTGGTACCCAATCTTTGCCGTTTTCGTGCCCTGTGTTTAGCAATCCTTCTATGCCCGCCTTACCAGCGTGAAGTGTGTCTTTGCTTATGGTGTTCCAATTGGTGCGACCCGCTACGCCTCTTTCATTACCCACCCAACGAATCTCTGGGCCAGCATCCGAAAAGAACAATATTTTGGGTTCAAGTCCTCTTACCAATTCTATCGTTTTTGGCCAATCATAAAACGTTTTTCCGTTTATTTTTCTTGTTTCTTTGCTGCCACCATAGTAGCCGTCGCCGCCATTTGCTCCATCAAACCACATCTCGAAAATGGGTCCATACGCCGCAAAAAGCTCTTTAAGTTGGTTTCTATAATATTCTACATAACTCGGCGAACCATAATCGGCTCGATTTCTATCCCATGGCGAAAGATACACGCCAAACTTCAAACCATATTTTTTGCAAGCTTCTGAAACCTCCTTCACAACGTCGCCCTTGCCGTTTTTGTAAGGACTGGCGGCTATAGAATGATTGGTAAATTTGCTTGGCCAAAGCACAAAACCGTCGTGGTGTTTACAAGTCAAAATAACTGCTTTCAGACCCGCATCTTTGATGGTTTTAACCCATTGGTCCACATCCATATCTGTGGGGTTGAAAATACTTGGGCTTTCATCGCCATAGCCCCATTCTTTACCCGTGAAAGTGTTGGTTGTGAAATGGATAAATGCATAGGTTTCGAGTTCGTGCCAAGCCAGTTGGTCTTTGGTAGGAACTACAGCCAAAGGTTTTGGTGAACTAATTTTTGAGGTTTTACAAGAGAAAACGGCGAGCGTAGCTGCCAAAACGACAAGGAGTTTGGTATATCTCATCTGATATTTAATAAAAAAATTTATAAATGATAAAAATAGAGGTATTTGGGCATAAAAAGAAAAAATAAGCTTATTTTGGTTTAAATATCCTCAAATGATGGCAAAATTTTTTTCTATTGAGAATCTAAAGTCTGTTTTAGGTTCGTTTATCACTGCCTTGGGCAGGTTTCCTGTTACTTTAGTTTGTAGTTTGGCAGGAACCATATTTTTTGTAATGTTGGCCACTGACGAGGAGCACAGTAAAGAAGTGGAGAAGTTGGCCACCACTTTTTTGTTGTTTTTACCCTTATTTTTCAGTGCTGAGGTTTTCGAAGAACGGAAAATCATACCAAGGTTCGTGGTGGTTGGCTTAACTGTTTTGGCATTTCTGGCATTTTATTTCTTTGGATCTCCGGCGGCAGCGGATATTTTTTATAACAAATCGTACATGATTAAATATGGCGTGTTGGTCATTGTTTTTCATTTATTGGCTTCTGTTGCTCCTTATGTTTTAAAAAATAATCCTTCTGGCTTTTGGCAATACAACAAAACGCTATTTATCAATATATTAACGGCTTTCTTGTATGGTGGTACGCTCAGTGCAGGTTTGGTTTTAGCGTTCTCGGGTATTCAGAATCTTTTCGAACTAAAATTGAGTAATGATTGGTATGTTTATATATTGTTCGGGGTAAACGGTTTTTTGAACACGCTTATTTTCACCGCCAAGCTACCAAGTTTAGAGCGGATAGATGCTGAAACTGAATTTCCGATTGGATTAAAGTATTTTACCCAATATGTTTTGCTGCCTTTGGTAGCCATATATTTGGGTATTTTGGTGGCCTATGAAGCCAAAATTACGCTGCAGTGGTCTTTGCCGCAAGGTTGGGTAAGTACCATGGTATTGGCTAGTGCCATTTTTGGCATTTTGGCCTTTTTGCTCATTTATCCGCTTAAAGAGGCCAACAAATGGATTCAGACTTATACTAAACTATATTACTGGATTTTGTTGCCTTTGGTTGCTCTGATGATGGTGGCCATTTATGTCAGAATTTCGCAATATGGACTTACTGAGCCTAGGTTTTTTGTGGTAGTTTTGGCTGTTTGGCTGCTTGGTGTGAGTTTGTATTTTTCAATTTCGAAGGTTGATAATATTAAAATCATTCCGCTGTCGTTGCTTTTGGTGGGTCTGTTTGGTATTTATGCACCTTTCAATGCTTTTCAAAGTTCAAGAATAAACCAAGAAGTTAGGTTGGACAAGGTTTTGAATAAATATAAACTTTTAAAAGATGGTAAAATACTTGTGCAAGCCAACACAAAACTAGACAGTGTGGATTTGGATAAAGTACTTGCAGCTCTTGAGTATTTATCTAAAAATCAGCCAGAGAGATTGGAAAAGTATTTAAGTAAAAATAATTTTGATGAATTGATTGCCACGGAAAATGAGTTCGAACGCAGTCAGTTGGTAGTTAAGTTGACAGGATTTCCTGAAAGTAGTGATTTTGATATTTATTATAATTTTAGTGCGAAAAATCAAGGATTTTTGGAATTAGGGAAAGCTGATTTTTTGATTTATTCAGATGGTTTTAGGGCTAATCCAGATGGATTTAAGCAAAGTGTTGAATCATTAAAGATTGAAAACGATGCATTTGATTATTCTTTATCACAAAATCAATTGACCATAATTATTAATTCTAAGGAGAATGTTCGGTTTGACTTAAATTCTTTGGTAAAGTTAGATGCAAGTGATGTAGCTCTTTCTGATCTTGCGTTTCTGAAGGATAGTAAGAAATATAAAATGAAGCTTTATGTAGAAAGTGGAAATTCAAAAAATGGCGTGTTGGTGAATGTAACCTGGAAACTTTTACTAACTAAGAAATGATCAATTTGAGCCTTGTTTTTATTCTCGATTTAAAAATCAAAACACAAAGATTTTAATTTTTTGATAATATGCCCAACCCACTCTACAAAAAACTGGGTCTAAAAGACGGCCAAAAGGTGATTTTGGTGAATATACCTGTAAACTATTTTGACTTATTGGTAAAAGTACCTGATGTTGAAGAAGCGGAACTGAATGATTTGGCCGATTTCGTGCATGTTTTTGAAAGTAGTTTGTCTGCATTAGAAATATCTTTCGCAAAAGCTTTTCAAAGGCTCGCCGCTAAAGGCATGATTTGGGTCTCATGGCCTAAAAAAACATCTAAAGTTCCAACCGATTTAGACTATCACGTAGCCAAGTCTGTTGCGGCAAAACATGGTATGGTGGATATAAAAGTCAGTGCTATTGACGAAATTTGGACTGCTTGTAAATACATAGTTCCTCTCAAAAATAGGAAATAATTATTTTCTCGAAACTGACTCTAGTTCTATATCTGCATCGTAGTTTTCATACCCTAATTTCAAGTTTTCAAACTCTTCTTCGGCCCCTACAAAGGCGTTGATATCTACATTACCCGTGATGCCTGACACTTTTCCCTTTTCGGTGTATTGCCAGAATTTCAGGTTAGGGCTTTTTACCAATGAATGTATATTTCCTGACTTATAATCGGCTAACCAAAGCGAGTAGTTTTTAAAATGCCCTTTGATATATTTGTTATAGATGGAGGTGTTGGTATAGATAATTGGGCGAATGCCGTAATGGTTTTCCACCAATTGCAACCACTTCATAAGGCCTTTTCTTACCGCAATGACATTGGCACTTGGACTGTCTTTTTCAAAATCTAAAACTGGAGCTAAGTCGCCACTTTTTAATCTTACGTTATTTATGGAATTCTTTGCTTGTTCGGCAGCTCCTCTGCTGTGGTGATAGAAATGATAAGCCCCTCTGATGATGCCTGCATCTGAGCATTCTTTCCAGTTGCTCATGAATCTGGTATCTTCATGTGTCGCCCCTTCGGTGGCTTTGAGAAAACAGAAACTTACCTTAAACTCACTGTGGTCGGCTATTTTTTTCCAGTCGACATATTTTTGGTGATGCGAAACATCTATACCATGAATACTATACATTTTAGTGAAGTGCTTGTGGCTAGGAGTAAAGTTGAGCGAAAGGATATAAAAAAAAATTGTGATAACTATTGTCATATTTGGAAACAGGTGTCTTGAAAAATTTGATTGTATACCTGCACTCTGTCGCAATTATTGTGACGTTTAATCCATTTTATTTGTCAAATTTTTCAGTACTTTCTGTATTTATTTTTTTTCTTCGAAAATTACAATTTCTTCTTAAACAAAAATGAGCCAAAGGGATTTTGACTCATTTTATCTTCTTTCAATACATTTCTAAAGCCTAGCAAATAACTTATTTTGCTCTTTTCACCAACTCGGCATAAGGTATTATAAGTTCTCTTCCAAGTGCTTGTCCGTTTCGGTAAGTTTGAGTTCTTAAACTCAAGAAACCTTTTGGCACTTCAAATGCTCCATTGTATTTATTCGCAAAATTCACGGGATAGGTGTTGTCTATGCTATAAAAAATTTCTGTATTAGGTACATTGTTGGTGAGTTCTACCATTATTTTCTCCCCATCTTTTTTTACTTTCACGATGGGCTCATATACAGCTTTTGAAATATTGGTTTTGGCTGCATCAAACCTATAAAAATGTGCTTCTGTTCTATTCACGAAGCTAGTCCAGTTTTTGGCTTCTTTTGGGCTCCAAAGTGTTTCTGAAATAGAAAAGGCTCTTGGGTATGTCATGTAGTATGCAAACTGTAGATTCGGTATCATCTCTGTCCAAAGGTTACCTTGGCCACCTAAAATATACTTGGCATCCACGCCTTCTGGTACTGGTTCAAACTCAAACGTTTTTTCTAAGGTAAGTTCAGCATAAATCGGATTTTCTACGCTCTTGTCGCCTTGCATATAGTCTATGTATGCGTATGTAGTGGGAGTCATTACTACCGGGACGCCCATTTTTGCGGCTTCAATGCCTCCTTTCATACCTCTCCAGCTCATAACAGCTGCTCCTGGAGCAAGGCCTCCTTCCAAAATTTCGTCCCAGCCGATTAGTTTTTTCCCTTTGCTGCTCACTATTTTCTCTACACGCTTCACAAAGTAGCTTTGTAGCTCATGCGTATCTTTTATGTTATTTTTTTTCATAAAAGCCTGTACACTTGCATCTCTTTCCCAATATCCATGATAGCTTTCGTCGCCTCCCATGTGTATATATTGGCCAGGGAAAAGTGCCGCCACTTCGGTCATGACTTTGTTTACAAATTCGTAAACTTTTTCGTCTGCGGGGTTAAGCGTATTTTCAATTAGCATCTCAAAAGTTCCGTTTGCAAACCACTCGGCAAACTTTGCACCCGGATTTACCAATGTAGGTTTTTTCAAAGTTGACAGCTCAGGATAGGCCGCCAATACCGCCATACTATGACCTGGAATATCAATTTCAGGGACGATAGTTATGTTTCTTTCGGCCGCATATTTTACGACATCTTTTATTTGTTCTTGGGTATAAAAGCCACCATAAGTTGCTTTTTCACCTTCTTTTGGTTGTGGACGATCTTCGCCAAATTTGCCATAACGCTCGACTCTCCATGCTCCAATTTCGGTTAATTTTGGAAGAGATTTTATTTCTATTCTCCAGCCTTCGTCGTCGGTCAAGTGCCAGTGGAAAACGTTTAATTTGTATTGAGCCATTTTATCGATATAATCCTTAACGGCATCCACTCCGAAGAAATGACGGCTGTCGTCAAACATCAAACCTCTCCAGCCGAATCGTGGATAGTCCTTTATTTTGCAACCCATTATCATGCCCAAGCCTACTGCATTATCTTTCGATTCAAAGTCACGCGGGAGCATTTGCCTCAAAGTTTGTAGTCCGTTAAAAATTCCAGCATTGGTATTGGCTAAAATTTCTACAATATTATCTTTAACCTCTAGAGTGTAACCTTCGTTTCCTAACACTGCATCTTTGGTTTTAAGTAAATCCAAGATGATCACTTTGTTGGTACGGTCAGGATTTGGCACCGGTTTTATGTTGATGTTCAGCCCTGCATTTTTTAGAAAAGCCTGAAAGTTGGCGGTCATTTTCTTTAGCTCAGGGTTGTTGGCTTTTATGTCAATGCTGGTTTGATTATCAAGCATAAACATACCTTCTTTGCTTTCATAACTTACGGGAGCAGGTATTATGGTGTGTTGAGCATTTGCAAAAAAAGCTCCAAAACACAGGAATATTATTAGCAGATGTTTTTTCATCAAGGTTTAATTTTTGGTTTAGGGTGTAAGTTATTAAAATTTTTTAAAAATTTAGAATTGTTTGGGCAGTTTTCTTTCGTGCATTGTTTTTTTTTCGAATAAAATCAGACGTCTTTATTAAATTTCTTCAAAATTTTAGCATCAATACTTAAAAAATATTGCAAAATTTTGGGACACAATTCATCGTCTTTTAGTTAAGTAGCGATTCCAAGTCCCACTCATTGTGAAAAGGTTGGTGTCGCGTTCGACTTCAAGACGGTCATACGCAGCGAGAGGTTCTAGACAAAAAAAACTTAACTAAACTACTGTCATATACACTTACAAAATTATTGGATTTGATACATCTTTTCTCATTTTGAAATACATTTGAGTGGAATAGACAATTTTGAGAATGGGAAAAAAATCACTAGGTTTGAGTAAATATATAAATTTTAATTTTTTTAAAAATGAAAAAAACGTTTGCATTATTCTCACTTATTACTTTCTTTTCAATGAGCATTTCTGCACAGGTATTCAGAGTAGGTTTATTGGGAGTAGGTGTTGGCGGTGGTCAGAATTCTGGCAGATTGGCCGTTCATATTATTGAAGCTGCTTATGCTCCAAGTCCGAGAGTCGATTTTGGAGGTTATTGGGGAGTAGCAGTGGCTGGAGACACAGAGTCGGCCTCAGCTGGATTCAGATATGGAGCACAGTCTAAGTTTTATCTGATGACTGGAAAATTCAAACCGTTTGTGGGTTTGCAGTTAGGGCTAAACACCGGAGCTAAGGTGGAAGAATATTCGGAGAAAATCGCTACAGGCATAAAATTTCAAGTGACTCCACAAGCAGGTTTTAGATTTGGACCTTTAAATATTTGGGCATCGTACCAAAGTGGATTTATGGTCAATGGAGGTTTTGTTTTTGGTTTCGGAAAATTCGATAATTAAGTATAAATATTTCAATGTCGTTCAGTTAAGTAAATTAGTTTACTTTAAAGCTTACTTTAGGATCCAACTTGACCTCTTCACAGTGTGAGAGGGATTTAAAATAGGAGATGAACTAAACGAGATGAATTTTTATTATCAATAGAACAAAAACCAGCCTTCAGGTTGGTTTTTGTGTTTTATAGGTTCTTTCATGTGTTTAAAATTTACTGCTAAGGCACAAAGACGTTAAGAACTAGTCATTTCTCTGTGTGTCTAGAATTTTAGTCATGAACGTTTCATTTTAATAAAATCTCTGCCAAAACCGGATGATGATCGGATGCAAATAATCCTGCCCAAGTGTTACTCAAAGTGGCATGTTTCAATACTTTTAGTTTTGTGTTATTCACAAAAATATGGTCGATTTCACTTTTTTCTCTTTCTTTAGGCTCAAATCCAGTAAAAGTATCGTCTGGCCCAAAATGTGGCGTTTGGCTGATGGCTTTGGTATTTGTAAGGCCTGATAAAATTATCTTTATGGGTTCAGATTCTGGCGTAGCGTTGAAGTCGCCGGTCAGAATGGCCGTTTCAGTTCCCGCAATTTCTTTTATTTTCTTAATTACCAGTTTTGAACTTTCGGCTCGGGCTATTTGGCCCATGTGATCATAATGGGTATTGAAAACATAAAATTTCTTTTTTGTTTTTAGGTCTTTAAAATATCCCCAAGTTACAATTCTTGGTAGATTAGCATCCCAGCCTTTACTTGGTTTTTCAGGAGTTTCGCTGAGCCAGAAAGTCTCTTGTTTTAGAAGTTGAAATCTTGTTTTGTTGTAAAAAATTGGGGAAAACTCTCCTTTTTCTTTACCATCGTCTCTCCCAAGGCCAAAGTGCTCGTATTCTGGTAGTCTTTCTTGCAGGTCATTTATTTGACCGATTAGGGCTTCTTGCATTCCACAAAAGTCTGCCTTGTAGAATTTTACCATTTCGGCAGCACGGTCTTTTCTGTTATCCCATTTGTTTATGCCGTCTCGCTCGGTATTGTATCTGATGTTGAAGGTCATCACTTGGATGGTTTGGGCACGAACACATAAATTTAAAAGTAGAAATACAGTTAGGTTTAAAAATAATTTCATAATTCAAGATTGAAGTTTAACAATGCACTAAAATACAAAAAAAACTAAGATGTGTTTAAAACTGTGTACAGATAATGTGTTTGGATATTATTCCATGAGATTGTTCCAAACTTAGTTGAAATTCCTTTTGGATAAAAAAGGAAAAAGAGATCTAAAAGAATTAAATTTGAAATAGCAAATAACAATTTAAACTCTTAAAGACC
>CAMCYZ010000036.1 GCA_945885545.1 Spirosoma fluviale | reverse complement strand
TAACAAGAAAATCTTTATAGTCTCTCACTGAGAGCACATATAGGGGAAGTAATGTTTGGTATTACCGAATGTGAATTAGTTTAAATCATTAAACGAAACCTTCTTAAAAATTTAAGAAATGAGAAAAGCAAAACCAAAAAAGCGTTACGTGTTACCTGATCCAAAGTTCAGAGATGTAACAGTAACAAAGTTTGTAAACAACATGATGTACGACGGTAAAAAATCACTGGCTTACGGTATTTTTTATGGTGCATTGGAGATTGTTGAGAAACGTACGAGCGAAAACGGATTAGAAATCTGGAAAAAAGCATTGAACAACGTTATGCCAGCTGTAGAGGTTAAGAGCCGTAGAGTGGGTGGTGCTACTTTCCAAGTTCCTACTGAAGTAAGAGCCGATCGTAAACAGTCATTAGGTATGAAATGGATGATCAACTACGCTCGTAAGCGTGGTGAAAAAACCATCACTGAGCGTTTAGCTGGCGAGATTATTGCTGCTTCGAAAGGTGAAGGTGCATCTGTGAAAAAGAAAGATGATACGCACAGAATGGCGGATGCAAACAAAGCATTCTCGCACTTCAGATTGTAATCTTTCAAACCAAGATTTAAAGAAACCTCTCAGTTTGAGAGGTTTTTTTTGTGGGTAAAAGTTTCAGAAATATAGAAATTTGTATAGAAATTACTTTTCTGCCCAAAGTCATAAATATTGATAAGGTTATTTTTTAGTTTTATCGTTCAACCCAAAAAGAACTATTTATGACCAGCTTCAGAGTTAGACCCAAGTTTAGGAAAGAATGTGCTTGCAAGCCAAAAGAATTGGTGGAAAGCATCAATAAAAGACTTGAAACAAAACATGATCAAGTAGAAGGCAAAGTGTTTCTCACCCACGGACTTTTTAGAATATTGCCCGAACATCAACATTTTTGGTCACCACAGCTCAATGTGTCCTTTGAGGAAACTGATGATGGTACAGTGCTGCGAGGTATGTACGGGCCTCACCCCACAGTTTGGGCGGTGTTTTTATTCGGTTATGCTATTTTGGGCCTTGCTTTGTTTTTTACTACAATCATTGGCTTAGTGAAATATTCACTACATATTGAAAGTCAGATACTTTGGCTTTTGCCTTTTTTTCTTGGGGGGCTGGCAATCCTATATTTTGTAGCACAAACTGGGCAGAAAATGGGGGTAGAGCAAACTTTCCAGCTACATCATTTTTTTGAAGAATCTATTGGCGAAACAGTTCATATTAGCTAAGAAGCGGCTTGGATGGCTGTTTTGTTCGAAAATTATTTACTAGTCACAGAATTTAAGCAGTTGTAGTGCCATAATGGTTAAAAAACTCTATTTTTTTTCGGCATAATGAAAGAAGTATGGACTCAGATTTATGCTAAAACTCTTATCTATATTTACTCTTTCCATATTTGTAAGTATTTCTACGTTTGCCCAAATGTTTGTTTTGAACTAACAAAAAGCTCATGGTGTTGAGCGAAATGAAGTCGTATAAGGTGAAGTGAAAGTTGCCTCTATTAGATTCATGTGGGTAGATTCTACACATCAAGTAGTCGGTCGGGCAGAGTTGGGGCTTCCCTTAATTGCGTGCAAAGTGACTTTTGGGGCTAGAGTTTGACCTTACCACCTCAATTTTTTTGAAAAGTATCAGGCGTTTTTGAAAAGTAATCAGGATGGAAAACTGACCTGTACTACTACTTTTGAGCAAAGTTCCCAGTTATTTATGTTGGCGAAAGTGATAAGAATGGCTTTTTTTTCAAAAGGATGAACATTTTATCGTGGGAAGTTTAACTGGAATTGTTTATTAAAGTTTACAAAAAAAATCCAGTCTATGGGTTAAGTTATTACTGTTTTCGTCGTGCTGATTTGGCCAATAAGTTCTATAATGACCCAACTGTAAGCTTTAATTTTAGCCCATTGCAACTACAAATATTCATATTGATAAATTCAATACTTATCCTAATCTAGCAATGGAGTATACATTTATAGAAATTTTTTTTTAAATATTACTATTCAACTATTTGATATCAAAGGAGTTGGTATCCCATTTGAGCTAGTTATGCGGCCGATTTTTCGTATAGAATGATGTTGAAAATGGATTTGGCTACGGGCGTGATTAGGTGGTGGTTTCTTATTAGATAGCCGAGCAGACCAAGATAATAATTGGGAACTAAAGGTTTTAGAGTTAAATTGCCCGAAATTTGACCTTAAATAAATGACTAAAACTATTAAATGGGGTATTTTGGGTGCAGGAAAAATTGCAGCCAAATTTGCCTCAGATTTGAATAAAACAGATTCTTGTGAGTTGGTAGCTGTGGCGAGCACTTCTCTTGAAAGAGCCGAACAGTTTGCAATTGCACACAAGGCTAAGTACTCTTTCGGTAACTACGATGCCTTATTTGGTATTGAACTTGATGTAATCTATATAGCCACTCCACATACTTACCACAAAGAACATACGCTCTTGTGCTTAAATAATGGAGTTGGCGTTTTGTGCGAAAAGCCCTTTGCTATGAACGAGACCGAGGTGGATGAAATGGTAAAATTGGCTAGGTCTAAAAACGTTTTTCTTATGGAGGCCATGTGGAGTAGGTTTCTTCCTAGTTTTTTGAAAGTAAAATCTTCTATTGAGGAAGGCCGAATTGGTGAAATTAAGACCATCGATGCTGATTTTGGTTTTAAAGCTATTTTTGATGAAAAGTCACGTCTTTTTAATCCTGAATTGGGTGGAGGGGCATTTTTAGATATCGGCATTTATCCTGCTTTTTTATCCCTATTTTTGATGGGCTATCCGTCCAAAATAATGGCTGCAAGTACATTTGCTCCAACAGGTACGGACGAAACTACCTCATTTATCTATCAATACGACAATCAGGCCACGGCTTTGCTGAATTGTACGGTTGGATCCTATACAGACTGCGAAGCAAGGATTTATGGCAGTAAGGGTTCTATTCAAATGCAAGGGAGGTTTCATGAAGCCATCCGTATTACTTTCTTTGGTGCGGAAGGCGAAGAGTTGGAGACTTTGGAATTTCCGAGAAATACTTTTGGATACAATTATGAAATCGAAGAAGTGAACCAATGTCTTAGAAATGGGCTGACGGAAAGCCCGAACTGGTCACTTGCAGATAGTAATAAACTCATTCATTTGTTAGACAAAACCAGGGAGGTGGCCAAGATAGTCTATTGATTATCAATACAAAAAGCCAAACATCCAGAGTGGTATTTTGTTTTTGTGTCCAATTTCTATCTCGTCAACTGCCAGATAAGAGTCTTCAATGTTTGCAATTTGAGCGAATGTCTTTGTGGCACTGCCTATCTCAAATATATATTTTTCGTTTACCAAAAAATCTCCAACTTTTGTAAAGTTGACTTGTTGCGTTGTTTTTAATTGGTTGAGAAAGAACAATTCTCTCAAGGTTCCTCTGTTTACTTTTTCCCAATTAATGGCATGTGCAAGGTTTGGATTTTGCAAGAATATTTTCTCAGGTTTTGTAAGATGAGAGTACGATTTTGTGTTCACTGTCAGTAAATTTATAATATCGGCTTGCTCTAAATAATACAAATACTGGGTCAATGTGTTTCTTGTGAGTTCTACGCTTTCAGCAAGTTTTGATATGTTTGGCTGAAATGGTATCGCACCGGCTATTACTTTTATGAGTCGTTTGAGTTTACTTACATTGTGAATGTTGATGTCCAGTATGTATGGTAAATCTACCTCCAAAGTAACTCCCAAAATGGTGGTGAGCTTTTGGTAATAGCTTTTTTTGCTTTGTAAATAAAATGGGAAATAGCCCATTTTGAGATACTCATTAAAATTCGCAAGTGGTTTGATTCGCTCAATTATTTGTGTGGATAGTTCTACGTGGTTCTTTAATATTTCTTGAAATGTGTATTTCTCAAACTTACTCTTTGTCTCTATCTGAATGTATTCTCGCAGCGAGAGTCCATGTAGCTGATAGCTAATCACTCTTCTGCTGAGGTCAGCGTAGCACATAAAAACCTGTAGTATTGAAGATGAAGAAAAACACACCGATAGTTTACCTAGTTTGTCGTAGATGTTTTTAAGTTCAATACTCCAGTTGGCATATTTATGTATTTCGTCAATGTATAAATGCGTGCCGCCTTGGTTATAATGGTAGTCTACTATTTCCCAAATAGATAATCCAGAAACTTGTATGTCGTCCATGCTCACAAAAAGTGCTTGATTGGCAGTTTTGTGAGTTTCTTTTATATACTGTAGCGTCAAGGGGGTTTTGCCTACGCCTCTAGCTCCTTTTATAGCTATCATGCGTTCGTCCTAATCTATTTGGTCTATAAAGTCCCTCCTAAACTCGGTTTTGAGTTCGGATATTGTCTTTTGGTGATTTTGATATAGAAAGTCCATTGGTTCTTATTCTTTATTTTGCTTTTTTTATAAAGCAAAATTGATAGTAAAGTGCTTTATGGATTAAGTAAAATTATATATAATTTTTCACTTGTAGAAATTATAGATAGTATGTTATGCTTTACCTATTAAGCATATAAATCTTAAAAATGCTTTTTATAATAAGCAAAAAAATACTAAAAGTGCTTTAGGTAATAAGCAAATATGGTTAGAGACTTTAGTTTTTATACAAGACTTTAATAGGGAGCATTTTGTTATTTATTAAAACATAAAAAGCTCCTATTGCGGAGCTTTTAAGAAGGATGAATTCCTTTTTTATCTAAGATATTTGATTTATCTAATCGGAATATTTAACTGTGTGTTTTCCCAGTTTAATGTTATGTCAATCCCGTTGTCAGCTATTTGATTTAGTTTTATAGTGAGTTGTTCGGTGGGTTCAACAGTTTTCCCCGCCTCTATCTTGAATCTTAAATAATCCTTGGTTTCGTCGTAGTTGGTACCCCATTGTCCTGTTTCCTTATTGAGAATAATTGTCCAATAACGTTCGCCGGGTATCGTCCAGAGGCTGTATTTGCCGTCTTTTACTTTTCTTTTGCCAAAACTACAGGTTCTCGAAAAACTGATGGTGGTGGCTTCGTTAGCACCTGTCCGCCAAACTATGTTATATGGAATGAGTTCGCCGAAAATCTTCCTGCCTTTCATTAAAGGCCTGCAATAGCCAAGTTCAACTTTCAGGTCTCTGCTGCCTTTGGCGGTTAGGTTTTCGAATGGACTGAGGCTTTTAGTATAATACCGAATACCAAAAAGTGCCAAAACCAATACTACAATTACAATAAATATAATATTTAGGGCTTTTTTCATGTTTTTTTAATTTTAACCGCTAGGCCGCAAAGACGCAAGGCTTAATTATACTTTACGGAGCAATACAACTTACAGGGAATTATTTATTTTTAAAAAGTTAAGGTTTTTGAACCTATGTCATACAAAACTACCAATTTTTTCTTTTGTGTTTCGGCCTCTTCTTTGATTTTTTCCACGACCCATTTTTTATTCGATCCGTCCAAAACTATGGTACCGTCAAATTCTTTTAGACTTTTGAGGTCTTTTATTGCGTTTTCTGAACAAACCAAATACTCGATTTTGGAGTCTAAAACTGGGGCCTTAGGTGTTTTGATCCATTGTATATTCTGCCATTTGTTATTGATAAAGAAATTACCTTCTTCTGCTACTACCTGGGTTTTAAAGTTTTTGATACCTCGGGCATCATAGTAGTTTTTGAGGTGAAACTGATAAATAAGTGGCTCTTTACAAAGCGAATCCGTTGAAATAAAAATTGCTGAACGACCTTCTATTACCGAAATCCCCCAGCCGTTTGGTATAAAATGAAAGGTGATTTCTTTTTGTTTGTTTTGATGGTAAAGTTGTGATGCTCCACTTATGGAGAGTATAATACAGACGGCGGCTATGAGTTTTAAGTACTTGATTTCTTTATTTTTGAAAAATAAAAGAGCAAAACCAATTACCAAAAACAGTAGAAAAACCGTAGTTGCAGAAATTGAAAGTCCAGTAGTGAGGGCATGGGGTAATTCAGCGATGAGGTAAACTGAGTAGTTGAGAATATTAATGAGCCACTTAAAAATGAAGCCCAAAGCAGCACCTAAGAAGGGTATTTTGGCTATAAATAAGACTAAAAGCCCTACAGGTAACATGGCAGAAGATATCAAAGAAACAATAGGGTTAGCCAACAAAAAGTAGTTTGGAAACTGGTGAAAATAATACAAAGAAAGAGGCAAAGTGAATATTTGGGCAGAGATAGATATGGCTGAAATTTCCCAAATCCATCTAAAAGGCTTCCATTTGAAGTAAAATAACCTCTGCAGGCTTGGATAAAGAACCATAATACCTAAAACTGCTAAATATGATAACTGAAAACCTACATCGTACAGCCAAGTAGGTACAAGGATGAGCAATACAATAGCCGACAATAGAAGAGTGTTTACAGGATTGCCGTCACGTCTTAAGTATGTGCCGAGCTGTATCATTGAAAACATGAGGGTTGAACGACAAACGCTTGGACTTAAACCCGTAAAAATGGCATAGGACCAAAGAGAAACTAATATGACAATCAGAAAAGTGGGTTTCTTTTTATTTAAAAACAATCCAAAAAGTGCGTTGAGTACCACAAAAAGAATAACTACATGCATACCTGATACCGCAAGAGCATGTATGGCCCCTGTGGCAGAATACCATTGTTTGGTCTCGAAGTCCAATTCGGCTTTCATACCGCCAATCATGGCTTCTGCTACTCCCATTTGTTTGGGGGTATCTAGTATTTCTTTGAAAACAGTGTGGGTATAAACATTCAGAGAGTTGGCAAACTGAAACAAAGACCAGCCTTTCATATCCCCAGCTTTTATAAAATCGCCTTCTCTCAAAAACTGATGCATAAATATGTTTTTTCTGGCTTGATAGGTTTTATAATCAAATTCCAAGGGATTTTTGGGAGGTTCTATTTCCCTCAAGGTGTTTTTTAGTACATATATTTCGCCATACTGTGGAACCACCTGAGCTTCTTTGTTGAAGTAGAGCATGGTTTTGCCTATAACTTTACGCCATTTACCGTTTTTTTTTATCGCAAATATCTGAGCTGTAACTTTATAGCTTTTCGGTTTTGACTCGGTGTAGGAGTCTACCATGGCCATGTAGTGGTCAAACTGCCCTACTTTGGTGATGTGATTTGATTGGTTTTTTTGGTTGAAAAGGTAAGAACTAGCTAAACCTATTCCAAAAAACAGAAATGGAATAGTCTGTCTTAAGAACCGTAGTTTTGTAATTTTTGCAGAAATGATGCCTAAGCTGAGAGTGATGCTGATAAAAATGTAGATATGGCTTAATTTGGGTTGATACCAATCCGAAAGATATATACCTGCTACAAGCAGAATAAAATATCGAAGTACGGGTATTGACCTTAAATTCATATCAATATGATTCTTTTTTACTTGGGAAATCTCCCGATTTTACGTCTGTGATGTAGTTGGTAAACGCGGTGTTCATTACCATAGCGAGGTCGGCATAGCGTCTGAGAAATCTCGGAGAGAAGTCTTTATTGATTCCTAGCATGTCGTGTATAACCAATATTTGCCCGTCGCAGCCATTACCAGCTCCTATTCCGATTGTTGGTATTTCTAACGTTTCGCTGACCTCTGTAGCTAGTTTAGCTGGGATTTTCTCCAAAACAACGGCAAAGCATCCCAAATCTTGAAGTAATTTTACGTTGTCTCGAAGTTGTTGGGCTTCTTCGCCTTCCTTTGCTCTAACGGTATAAGTGCCAAACTTGTAGATTGATTGTGGTGTAAGACCTAAATGCCCCATAACGGGTATGCCTGCACTTAAGACCCGTGCAATAGACTCTTCTATTTCTTTACCACCTTCCATCTTTACTGCATGAGCACCTGATTCTTTCATGATTTTTATGGCAGACCGTAGAGCTTCTTCGGAATTACCTTGGTAGCTCCCAAAAGGCAAATCAACCACTACCAATGCTCTTTTTACGGCTCTTATAACGCCCTGAGCATGATAAATCATTTGGTCAAGTGTGATAGGCAAGGTGGTTTCGTGACCAGCCATAACATTGGAGGCGGAGTCACCCACCAGAATAACCTCAATACCTGCGGCATCTACCAAGGTGGCCATAGAAAAGTCGTATGCAGTAAGACAAACGATTTTTTCTTTCTTATTCTTTAGTTCTTTGAGGGTGTTGGTAGTTACCCGTTTGATTTCTGAATGTACTGACATCGTATTGTTATTTTGACCCTAGCCATGGCTCGGGATTGAGTTTGCTGAAATTGTGCCAAATTTGGAAGTTGATTTCCGGGCTGCCGTCTTTGTAGGCTACTGTACCTATTTGTTGGCGAAGGGTTACTCGCTGATTGATGCTTACGTTTACGTTTTGTAGGTTGGCATACACCGTGTAATAATCCCCGTGCTGAATAGCCACAACGTTATTTAAGCCCGGAATCTGTGAGATATCCAGTACAATTCCCTCAAATACAGCACTTACTGCCGCATTGGGTGAAGCCTGAATGTCTACACCGTTGTTGTCTATTTTTAGGTCTTTCAGGACAGGGTGGTTTTTTACTCCAAATTTATCTGAGATAAAACCGTCCACAGGCCAAGAAAGTTTGGATTTATTTGCTCCAAAGTTTCGATTCCTTAATCTCGTTGGCTTACTTTCGACAATTTCTGCAACGGGCTCCGTTTTCGTGTTTCGTTTATTTTCTCTTTCACTCAGGATTTTCTTCTCACGATCGGCTATTTCCGCTTGTTTTTCTTTCCTTGATTCTGGTACTTTTTTGGTTCTGAGACTTTTTCTGGCATTTTGTTCTTTTTCTATGGCCTTAGATATCACAGAATTTAAACTTGATAAGGCGGTATTTGATTTTTGGAGCTCGCTTTTAAGTTCGCTTTCTTTGTTGTTGAGGTCTTTTACGATAAGGTTCTGTTTTTCTTTAAGAGCCTCAAGACTTTTGGTCTCGATTTTTACAATATTAATGAGATTTTGTTGAGAGATTTTTTTCTCCAGAAGCGACCTTTGCCGCTGCTTTAGCATTTCGCCAATTTTTTTGATTTGCAACAGCTGATTTTTGCGGTTCTCTGTGTATTGTTCTAGGTATTTGTAACGCATGAACAGTTCGGTTACAGAACTTGAAGAAAACAAAAAGCCCATTTTGGTGAGTTTGTTACTGTTTTTTGATTCTCTGTAAATCGTTTCAGAATATTCCGTTTGTAGTGATTTTAGTTGTTTAAAAAGATTGACTTGGGCTTTCTGTATTTCGGCCATTTCTACTTTTATCAACTCAATGTCTTCTTTGGCCAGTTCAATCTTATTTTGTTGATTTTCGATTTGTTGATTAATGGCCTTTATATGCCCTAATGTGCTTTCTTTTTCTTTTTGGGTTTCAGTCAGAATTTTTTTTACTTGTGCAATTTTCTGTAGATTCTTTTTCTTTTCAAACTCAAGTGTTGCCCTACTCTTTTGTTTTTGTGCAAAAGTAGCGAGTGTTAGAAAAACAGTAAAAATCAGTAGGTAATATTTTTTCATAGCTGCACCTAATCTTAAAAGTTAGGAATTTTTTCTAAAGAATAACCTTTCGGGATATTAAAAGGAAAACGGATATTGCGGTCTAAAAAGTCAAATTTGGAGTGTTCAAATTCTATTCGAGCCTCATTTTTACCCAAAATTAATAAAGAAATAATAGTAGGTACAAGTTTATTGTCTTCGCTAATAAAACTTTTATAGTTGATATTTAGCTTAGTATCGGTTTTTTTGTCTTTGGCATCAATAAAAAATAGTTTGTTTTGAAAAAGGTCAAAGCGGTTTTCAATCTCCACACTACTTCTCGATTGCGAAATGCTATTGAAGTCGGTCAGTTTTCTGAAAATGTCTGAGCTGTCTTTATTGACAGGAAGATTGCCAACTAGTAACGACTGCACCATGTTGAAATTAATGTCGAAGTCAAATGAGGTGCTGAGTTCGTTAAAACTCACCTTGTAGTATTTTCTGTTAAGTCTGTCAAGTAGAAAAATACTATCGGGGTTGATACTTATTCTTGCGGCTTCGAGGCCAAGGGCTATAGAAATCCAAATCACACTATCTTTTTTGACGTGAATGGTGGCTGGTATGGTTTGATCTATTTTGGCAGTTTTGATGCTAATTTTTGACTTTATCTTTAGTTTGACGAAGTCTATTTCCTTGGTTTCAAAATATACTTTCTCTTTTTCAACGATTTCTGTTTTCGAAACACTATCAGCTACTACTACCACCGAATCAGTGGCGGTTTTACCTAGTACAATACTATTTTTCTTCATCTTGTGGCTTCTACAAGACGATACTGCTACAATAATAAAACCCAAAAAGAAGAGTTTCTGGAGTACTTTCATTTTATTCAATAATGGTTCTGTCTTTTATTTTTTTTTCAAGTTTTCTGTTAGATTTGTTTAGCTCAAGGGCTTTTTCCCAAGCGTAAACAGCGTTTTCAGTTTGTCCCAGTTTGTACAATATATCGCCTTTGTGTTCGAAAATACTTTCATTTCCGTTTTTGTCTTTTGATAGTGCCAAGTCAATGGCTTCTTTTGCTTTACCGTATTCCGCTTTTTGATACAAAACCCATGCAAAGGTATCATAATTTTCCGCCTGGTTGGGGTACAATTTTACTAGTTTTTCAGATAATAAAAGTGCTTTTTCGAGGTTTTTCTTGCCTGTGGCCAAAAGATAACTATAATTATTTAATGCTTGCTCGTTATTTGGGTTTTCGGCTAAAACTTGCTCAAAAAGTTCGCTTGATTTCTCTATTTTGCCATTTTGGTGATATATCTCTGCCATACTGGCGTTTATGTGCTGTTTGAGTTCTTTATTGTTGGTATTCAGGGCCTGTGCTTCTTCTAAAGATATCAGGGCGTCATCATAAGCCTTGGTTTGCATTTGGGCAAATCCCAAGTGATACCAAAAATAGGATTGGTTGGGATAATATTCTAATGCTTTTTCGGTGTGTTTCGACATATCATCGTATTTGGCCAGTTTTACATCTAGCTCTACCACTGCTAGCCAAGCCTCAAAAATTCCTTTATCGTATTTTATGGCACTCAGGTAAGCATCTCTTGCGGCGAGGAGCTGATTTGATTTCACCAAAATATCAGCTTTGTAGACATACGTGCGGGCCTCATCGGGGTGTTTGGCTATAATTTGGTCACAAAAGCTCAGGGCATCAGTTATGTCTTCGGCCTGAGTGTTATTCTTTAAGCTACTAAAATACGAACCGAGAGCATTGGCTTTGAGCGAGTAGGGGAGAGCGTTTTGGGCCAATATGCTCTTTAGAACATCTTTAGTGCCTTGTTTATTATTTTGTTTGGCGTATGTTTCGGTCAAAAGACCGTATGCCTCCATGAAGTTTGGGTTTTCGTCTATGGCGTTTTTGAGCATCTGTACGGCCTCGATATATCGACTGTTCGAAATCAGGATTGTAGATTGTTGCAGAATATATTGAGGGTCGTTTTTGACCATTTTTTTGCCTTCTTTCAATGCCGCATCTACCTTGTTTTGTTTGAGCAAAATCGTTTGTTTGGCTTGGGTTATTTGCTCTGAGGCACCCATGGTTTCCTCCATTTCGGTAAGGGTAGTTATGGCATCCGTCTCCTTTCCTTCGATAAGATAAATATCTACCAAATTGAGGTAGCCTTCTGCAAAATTGGGTTTGATTTTCAGGGCTTTTTTTATTGTGGAGGCGGCCTCTTTGTATTGGTTCTGTTTAAACTGGAGGTTGCCGAGGTGTTGTAAATAGTAAAAATTTTCTTTATCGAGGTCAGCGGCTTTTTTTGCAGAAATAAGTGCGGCAGGGATTCTATTGAGTGCCATTTCGGTTTTTGAAAGCATAAAAAGCACGCTGGCGTTTTCGCCGTAAGCTTGAATTCCTTTTCTAAACTCGGCATAGGCTTTGTCATAATCCTCAATGAGGTAAAGCTTCATGCCTTCGGTAAAAGACTGTTCAGTCTTTAGTTCTTTGGCTTCTAGCTTTTGGTCTTGTGGTTCATCTACAGCCGATTGTCCCAAGGCTGTGTAGTAAATAAATGTCAGAAATATAAGGATTCGCATGAGGTGTTATTTTAAATGAGGGATTATCAAATTTATTAAATTTTGATAACATTAAGTTATTTTTGATTGTTTTTTTAAACCCCTTCAAAATGTAAATTTCAGTATTTTGTTACAAATAATCAATTTTCGAGCCCTTTATAATCCAAAACAGCTTAAAGGTCAAGCAAAGCTCTAAGCAGAAAAACAGGAAAAGTGCCCTATATATCCCCGAAATCTAAAAAAATATATAATTCATATACAGTTGTTTGATTAATAGTAGCATTGCTGTTTATAGCGTATAGAGTAATCTGGAAGATCGGATTTATTAGGGGTAATGACCCGTATGTTATTCTTAATGAGTCGGTTAAATATTTTGGTTTGGGTCAATTTCCATAAGATTTCCTTGTAGGAAATTTTCACCTACTTACTATGTTGAGTTTGGCTATGGAGTAATTTGTGATAGGTGACAAACCTTGGTTTTTTAATATGTTTTCTTAATCGCAAAGTCGCATAGAAATAATGATTTCTAAGTGTATCTAAAATCGTATTCAGCAATGTCCCATTTTTATAATCTGCTGTTATACTGTTTAAATACTCATAGGCTTTATGTTTTGATGCAAAAGTTAAAGGATAAAAGTTTTTTTTTGCTCTCATTTTAACTTTATTTTTTGCTACACATTCCTAAGTGTGTAGAGTCGGTGGTGTGGGCGGCAGATCGTAGTTCGTGCTTTTTTTTCTCAGCGTTGGCTAGAAAATAAAATACCTAAGGGTGATTCAAATTCAGAAAGTTTTACCAAATTGAAAGATGCAAAATCTTGCCCAATTAATCCAAACTTGATTCGCTTTAAGCAGAAACCTTCGACCTAGCAAGTTTGCGAGCCTCAATAATTCAGACTAAAAAATAAAACTATAAGCTTCAATCTTGTGATACGATATACTTATGATTTCTGAGCAACTGGCGGGCGATAACTTTCAAATGGGATCCTTAAAAGTGGCGGTATGTGCTCATTTTCAATAGGATCCATGTAGGTGTCTATGCCGTAAATGATGTCCTTTCTTTCTATGAAGTTATAGGTACCAAACAATCTATCCCAAATTGAAAATATATTGCCGTAGTTGCTGTCTGTATAAGGTTGGGTATAATGATGATGCGTGTGATGCATGTCTGGGCTTACAATGACGTAACTTATGGCCTGATCTAACCAACGAGGAAGTGAGATATTGGCATGGTTAAATTGCGACAAAACCACTGAAAGCGACTGGTAAAGAAAAACCATCCACATGGGGGCACCCGTTACTACCACCGCAATGGTTGTGAAAATGAAGCGGAACACACTTTCACCCGGGTGATGGCGATTGGCCGAGGTGGTATCAACGTGTAAGTCGCTATGGTGGATTAGATGAAACATCCACATCCATTTGACTTGGTGCTCAAGCCAATGAATGAAATAGGCACCTATCAAATCCAAAATCATTAGTCCCAAGATAGCATAAAGCCACAGTGGCATGGCAGGCAACCAATTGATAATACCAAAATCGTTGGCAATGGCCCAGTCCGAACTTTTAACCAAAATAAATGCCAATGGGAAATTGACCAATATAGTGGTTACAGTAAAGAAAATATTTACGGCAGCATGTTTGGTTTTTTTGTACTTAAAATTAAAAAGCGGCACTGCGGACTCCAGGATCCAGAAAAAAGCGATGCCTCCAACCAATAACAATGACCTATGAAGAGACGGGATGGTCTTAAAATATTCTACGATTACTTCCATTTTAGTTTTTAGAGTCGATGTGCGAAAATACTATATTTTTTCTTACAATAGTACAGAAAGTTTTACTTATAATTATTCTTAAAGGTTCAAGTATTCTGGAAATCAATACTCAGGTACTTCTACAAGCCAATTATTTGCTTTCTGATAAGTATATTTGTGGCTTACAAGTACCTTTTCCTGATGTTCAAATTTTCTGTTATCTTTTGTTTTTTTGTTTTTACTACTTTTTCAGGTTTTTCGCAAATTACCAATAAAAACGAACTAGAGGCTTATAAATCAGCCTACAACGCTTATGTTTGGGGTTTTCCTTTGGTGACTTTAGGGCTGTCAGTGGAGGAATTTGCACAAAATCCAACAAAAGCAAAGTTTAATAGTTTTGCGGTTCTACAGTCCAACTCCATCAACAAATCGCTTAATAATGAGCATATTATTTACTCAAAAGCCTATCTAGATTTAAAGCAAAGTGCGTTACTGATTACCTTACCGGTGGGAATTCTAAAGTATTATTCCATCACTTTTACAGATGCCTTTAGCAATACTATCGAGGTTTTTAGTTCATTGAAAAATCTTACGAAAGAAAAAAGTATTCTCTTGGTTGGCCCAGACTGGAAAGGAACAGTACCAAAAGGAGTAAAAAAAGTGATAAAATCGCCCACCAATCTTGCTTGGGCCGAAGGGCAAGTGTCGATTTTGGATAAAACAGAAATGGTTGATGCTAAAAAACTTCTAGAAGGCATAAAAATAAGTGAATTTGATACAAAGAAAAATAGCCAAAGTTGGACGGAACGTCATGTTTTTCCAAAATTAAAAACGGCAGGAAATCCAACTGAGCAGGCATTGGCGATGGATTGGAAGTCTTATTTTGCGTATTTGTTGCTAATGCTCAAAGAAAATCCAATTCCAGAAAATCAAAAAGAATATGTGGCTGTTTTTGAGGATTTGGGAATATTCCCGGGTAAAGAATTTGAAGATGCCAAAGTAAGCAATAAGAAGCAAAAAGGTATAAAGCAAGGCTTTGCCGATGCTATAGAATTGCTAAAAATGGAGGCCCCTCGACAAGAGGATTATAACAAGAACGGTTGGTCGTATAATGTGGGTGAAGGAAAATGGGGTACAAAATACACCAAAAACGCCGCTTCGGCTTTTAATGGTTTCAATCAAAACGCCGCTGAGGAGGTCATGAAATACAAAACCCAATTTGATGATAAGAAAGAAAGACTTTCTGGTAATCAGAAATATAAAATGACGATAAAAAAAGCCTCCCTTCCTCAAACCAAGGCTTTTTGGACTGTAAATGTGTTACAAACCAATAAGGAGGTTTTTGAAAACACCAAAGGCAAATATGGCATTGGAAACAAAAGTAAAGGGCTAAAATACAACAAAGACGGTTCTTTGACCTTATATTTTCAGGCCGAAATGCCGAAAGGTTTGGAACCAAACTGGGTTCCGATTCCTTCCGAAAAATTTGAACTTGTATTTAAAGTTTGTGCACCTGGTGAGTTGGTTTTCTCAGGCGAATGGGCTCCACCGGCTGTTGAAATTGTGAAATAAACTTGAGTAAACTATATGAAAATCACAAAGAATAATTTCAGATTTCAATATTTTTTTCAGAACGACCCAAGAATTTGATTAAAAAACCCTTTAATAGATTCAGGGTAGACAACCAACATAAATACTACGCCCCAAAGACCACCCCAAAGGTGTGCCATGTGGTTTACATTGTCGCCTTGACGTCTGTCCATATAAACTGAATAAGCTACATAAATCAAGGCAAAAATATAGGCGGGCATAGGAATGGGTATAGGAAACATGATCAGTTTTGTCAGCGGCGACAAAATAATGCTTGCAAATACTATAGAACTTACTCCGCCAGATGCACCCAATGAGTTGTAAAAAGATAAGTTTTTGTATTTTATAATATCTGGTATATTGGAAATGATTATACCTGAAAGGTATAGAATCATAAAGTAAAGTTTGGCGTTTCCGCCAAAAAAATACTCAAAATAAGTCTCAACAGCTCCACCAAAGAGGTACAATGCGTACATATTTAAAAGTAGATGCATGTAATCTGCATGTATAAATCCACAGGTAAGAATACGGTAGTACTCTTTACGGTGATTGACCGAGTAGGGATTATTTATGAGTTTATTCATTAGTCCATTGTCTCTGAATGCCATTAGACTAATGACCACCGTTATCAATATAATTATAATACTTAAACTCATATTTTTAGTTTTCTCTGTTTTCCAATTGTTCAGCAAAAGTCCTCAGTAATTCTTTTTTGTCTTCTGTCACGTTTAATTTATTGAGAGCTTCGGCTGCTTTACTAAAATATGTTTTTGCTTCCGCTTCTGCATCTGCTCTTATTTCGAATTTGTCGTATATAGCTCTTATGGTTTCTACTTTTTCCAAAGCATCAAATTTTTTCTTACTAAGCCACAATTCTAGTGTTTTTTCCTCAGCTGTTCCTTTGGCTTTTTCAATGGCGTCTAACAAAAGCCAAGTTTTTTTATTTTCGATAATATCGCCACCTACTTGTTTTCCGAATTTTTCCGGGTCGGCGTAAACATCTAATATATCGTCGTTTAACTGAAAACCGAGACCAAGGTTTACCCCTATTTCGTTAAGTAAACTTATCGATTCCTCGTCTGCATCAGCCAAAATACCACCCAGTTCCATCGCAAAACCCAGTAGAACCGAGGTTTTAAGGCGAATCATCTCAATATAGTCTTCTTTTTTTACGTCTGTTTTTTTGGCAAAAACCATGTCTAGTTGTTGCCCTTCGCAAACCTCAGCAGCCGTTTTGTTAAAACGCTTTATCACTTGTTTGAAATATCTATCCTCGGCATGACCAAGGAGTTCATAAGCAGCAACCAACATCACGTCGCCTGATAAAATGGCGGTATTGGTATCCCATTTTTCATGAACCGTTGGTTGTCCTCTGCGGAGTGGAGCTTGGTCCATGATGTCGTCGTGCATCAGTGTGAAATTGTGAAAAACTTCAACTGCCATGGCGGGTTTTAATACTTTTTGCCAGTTATAAAGCCACAAATTGGCCGACATAAGTGTCAATAATGGTCTAAGTCTTTTACCACCTAATGACATGATATATGTTATAGGCTCGTATAATTCTGTAGGGTTTTCTCCGTAAGTATGATTTTCGAACTCTTTGTTTAAGGCTTCTAGATAGGATTTAAAAGACATCAATCGTTATTTTAGATTCAAATTAATAATCAGAAAACAAAGCTATGGTTTATTTTGTTAAAACCGGACCAAAAATATTTAAATTTTGGTGCTCCAAATCTGTAATTTATACAAAGGGTAGCTGAATACAAGGAATGTAAGGGCAAATTGGCTACTTTTTAAGTCTTGGAAAACTGCCCCTATCAAAAATAAAACAGAACATACCAACAGAAAATAAGGCACAAATGGAAAACCTGGAACTTTAAAAGGCCTAGTCAAGTTAGGTTCGGTTTTTCGGAGTTTTATCAAAGAAGCAAACCCAGCAGCATAGCTCATTACAAAGAAAAATGTGGCAATGTCAGACAAAACGCCACAGATTTCTTTACCAGAAATAATTAATAAAATAGAACCAATGCTCGTCAGCGGCATGGCCACTGAAGGAGTGCCGGCTTTGTTTACCTTTTGTACGGCTTTATGGAAAAGTCCGTCGCGACTCATTGAAAATATGACCCTTGGGGCAAACATCGTTTGAGCATTAAGCATACCCAATATGGAAAGCATCAAGAAAAAAGTGACAATTTTGGCTGAATTTTCTCCAAAAATAAGCAATACGGCATCTGCTGCTGCAAGTTTTGAGTTTGCCAATAAGTCCATCGGAATTACATAAAGTATGGCGGCATTTACAAGTAGATAAATCAATATGACCATCAAAACGCCTAAAATCATTGATTTCGGAAGACTTTTGGCAGGGTCAGTGTTTTCTTCCGAAAAATAGGAGGCCGTGTGCCAGCCGTCAAAGGTGTAAAAAATAGATTGCAGGGCTGCTATTATTCCAAAAAGCAGTGCTGGTTTTTGGGTCTTTTCGGCAGTTGCTTTCAATAGCGAATAATCCACATCTTTTCCATAAATAAAACAAAGCACCACGAAAACGATTAAACCAATGGCTTTTAAAAACGAAAGAATTTCTTGCGATTTCCCGCCTGCCCATGTACCCAAGAAGTGAAATGAGGTAAGAATTATTAGAATACCTATGGCTATCAATTGTATGTAGTTCTCAAGATGTGGGAGTAACAAAATAATATATTCACTCATGGTATAGGCTCCAAAGCCCAAGGCCGCCACTGTTCCAAGCCAACTTGTAAGACCTGTTATAAATCCGAAATAATTACCAAAAGCTCTTCGGGCATAAACGTACCACGAGCCTGCTTGTGGAAGGGAAACGCCGAGTTCGATAGCACAAAGCACACCAAGGAAAGCATAAATACTCACCGCAATCCAAATCAACATGATAATAGTTGGGTCACCAATTTGAGCTGCGATAGCTCCTGGTTTTCGTAAAATACCCGTTCCTATGGTTCCACCTATGGTTACAGCTATTCCGAAACCCACACCTAGCAGTTTAAGTAATTGATTTGAAGATTTGTTTGTCATAAAGTATGGTTATTGTCGCAATATAAAATAAAACCGTGGCCTTTTAAAGTTACCCCGCTTTTTAAATTATGTAATGAGCTACCAATTATTCTGAAGGGCTTTTATATTGGTTACTATAAGATGAATTCTTTTTATAGGAGACTGTGCCATGAGTGACAATCTTGAGGCTTCGTTTAAAACAGAAGAGACAGATAAAAGATATGTAGAACTAAGCACATCTGTAACTGCTGCCAATGGTCAAAGAAAAAGAATGACTATGAAGTATATGGATGCTGCAAACAATACAGATTTGTGTCCATTGTTGCGTACTTCTGAATTGTATCTTACTCGTGCAGAAGCTTTGGCTGAATTAAACGGTATCAACGACGAATCGCTTAAATTAGTAAGTGGTACACGTCTGAGAGTTGGCTTACCGGCTTGGACAAGCACTACCTTTACTACTAAAGGAGAGTTTGTAAATGCGATTTTGGAAGAAAGAAGAAAAGAGCTTAGCTTTGAAGGGCATCGTAAAATGGATCTTCAAAGAAGAGGTCTTCCTTTACGTGCAAGTGGTGCACAAGCAGCACTTTCGGTTTTCGGTGGTCAAAAAACCGTACTCCCTCTTCCTCAAAGAGAGCTAGACTTGAATAAGAGCTTGGTTCAAAACGCTGGATATTAATCTACGTTTGATTTGAGATTTTGAAAAAAAACGTCCAATTTATTGGGCGTTTTTTTTATACCCTAAAAACAAAAAAGACCTCGGCAGGGCTGAGGTCTTTTTGATTCATCATAGGTTCTATTAAATATCTTTCCCACTTCGGTGATGCAAATTTATGCAAAGTTTTTTTGTATATGCAAATATTATATGCAGTATTTCGCAAAAGCTTGCAATTATTTTTAATAATTACTATTTTTACCCTATTCAGTTTAGTTTTTTGAGAAAAGAACCCATAACATGTTAAAAGAAGAAAGACAGCAACTCATATTAGAGCATTTAAAGGCAGCCAAAAAAATCAACTTAGGCGACTTAAGCAACATGCTTAAAGTTTCTTATGATAGTGTACGTCGGGATGTTATTGAGCTCGAGGACAAAGGGTTGTTGAAGAAAGTTCATGGTGGAGTGGTATCCAATAGTTACCTGAATATTTTGGCCGGCCAACGCAAAGGAGTTAAAAAAGGAGGGGACTTAGAAATAGTGATAAGCAAGGCTTTGAAATTTTTGAAAAATAATCAAATAATCATTCTAGATGGCGGCACTACCAACTTTTTCTTGGCAGAACAAATACCCAAAAGTCTTACACTTACAGTCATAACTAATTCGCCGCCGTTGGCAATGGCTCTCAACGAACATGAAAACGTGGAGGTTATTCTGCTCGGTGGCCGATATTACAAAAGGTACCAAATAGCGATGGGCCCAGAAGTGAGCAATCAACTAAAAAGATTCAATGCCGACTTGTACTTTATGGGGGTAAATGGTATAGACAAAACCAAAGGCCTCACGATACGAAATTACGAAGAGTCTATCCTGAAACAACAAATGATGGCGGCGGCCAAAAGTACAATATGCTGTGTAGTAGAGGAGAAAATTGGTGTGGTGGAGGCATACCAAATATGCCCAATAGAAAAAATCGACGCACTAATCACCAATTTAGACCCTGAAAACTATAGTTTGATTGGCTATGATGGGGTGGTAATGGTATGATTGGTTGAAACTAATTTACTGTTAATCTTATGATTCTTTAGATGAATTTTTTTTATTAAAATGGTAATTACGAAAATAGCATTTAGAAATGATAGCTACTTCTTAAAAGAAACAATAGACTTTTACCTCTAATTAATCTGGAAAACGAATTTCAGTAATGTTGGATTTAAATAATCCCTTGATAAAAAAAATAGACTGATTATTTAAGGATTTTGAAGAAAAGACTGAAGTTATTTAAGTTTTTGAAATACCGATTATATTAGAATTATTTATTAAATTTAATATTTCTAACATCAAGAAAATGAAGATTTTAAGTTCATTTAGGAGCTTCTTAATAACTTCATCTTAGGAAAATACCCCGAACTGTATTAACATATAAGGCTTTAAGGTCACATTAAGGAACTTCATTACTTAATATCTATATGTTTAGTTAGGGTGAATTTCATATTGTAATTTTAAAATTCATTGCTATATTTCCGAGAATTACAACTTGTAGTAAAATGTATTTTAATACTTTAAAGAGAAAAATAAAAATCAAACGACATGTATGTCAAAAGAATAATGAATCATGATAGGAATAAAAATGGCTTATTATAGAAAAGCAGATTGGCCAAGGCTACTAAGTATAATCAGCGACAAAGAATCTATGCATGAAACTTGGAAGGAATGGCATAAAGCTTTTGAAAAATTAAAAAAAAATTTAAGAAATAAAGGTTTCATAGTGATTGATGTAGTTGTCGACTTAGATGAATTAATTGAATATTGTTTAAAAAGGAAAATAGAAAATGATGGAAAGGCTCGTTCACAATTTGTACAGAATAAGAGACTTTAATCCATTAAAATTTAATCAACAATAAACAAACACAATATCCATGAAAATTAATCTAAAAAAACACCCCACTCCAAAAACTCAGAGCGAGGGTGCGTATAGCTAAGGCCATGAAAAAATTAGAATCGTAGTCGCATTCCTGCCAAGAAGTTGATACCGGCTTGTGGAAACACAAAGTTCTCGGTGATTTTTCCTTCATATAAATAACTATAAGTGTAGCCATTGGACTCATACGCATGGTTAAATATATTATTGATTAATATACTGAAATTCAAATCTTTAAATGCCTTTGTTTTAGGAGTAAAGCCAATTCTGAGGTCATTTACAAAAAAAGCATCGAGCTTTTTATTTTCAGAAGAAGTGTTGTCTAGGTATTGGCTTCCAACATATTTTGGTAATAGGCTGACTTCTAATGTTTTGGTTGGGTTGAAATTTAGACTACCGCCCATAATTACGTTGGGCGAAAATGAAATATCTGTATCGGTAAGGTTGTTTATTTCATCTGGAGTGCCATCATAACTTGGTACAACCTCTGTAAACGCCTTGATTTTGTTTTGGCTAAATGTTGCATTAGCTGCAAGTGAAAATTTTTCCGATATTTTTCCAGAAATTTGCATTTCTATACCTCTTCTAAAGCTTTTTTCCACATTAGTTCTGATGGCTTCGCCTGTAAGGTTTACTTTTCCAGTCAAAACCAATTGGTCTATGTAAGACATGTTATATAATCCAATTTCACCCGCCCAATTGCCTTTGTTGAGTTTTATTCCACCTTCAAAGTCATTCAAATGTTCAGCCTTGGGCAGGTTTCCTGGGTTGTCTACAAAGTCTTGGCGACTAGGTTCTTTACTTCCTTTGGCATAGCTAAAGTACGCCGATGCGGCTGGGTTAAAGGTATAATTCAATCCAAGTTTGGGATTAAAAAAGGCATAGTTATTAGAAGAGTTGAAACTTTGGTATGGATCCAAGGAGCCTCTGGTTTCGAAGTTTACGGTTCTGTATTGAACATCCAAATAGGAGTCTAATTTGCTCGAAAGTGCGTAGTAGAGTTTTCCATAAATATTAAAGTCTGTTTTTACGCTTTCGTTGTCATAGAATCGGTGCCTAATGCTGCTCTCAGAAGCATACTTGGACCAGATAACTTCACCAAAATGATCACCGAGATATTGGTTCCAGCCTCCGCCAATGTTTCCTTTTATCTTGCCTGTACCCTCATAATCAAGCGACCAAACGCCGCCAAAGAAGTCGTTGTCGAGCCATCTTCTTCTGATTAGGTCTGTTTCTGAAATAGTGGTCTCACCTATCATTACGGGTTTTATGTCATAGTCCTCTAGGTTTTCCCCTGTTCTAAACTGCTCAAAAAATCCGCGGCCTTTGGTATGATGTAAGGTGGGATTAAAACGCCAGTTGTTGTTTAATTTCCACGAGGTAATGAGCTGATAATGGTCTTGTTTATAGTCGTCTACCTCGTTTTCATAATTGTAAAAATTAAATCTCCTTCCACTTGCAAGCATTTGTTGCTTAAAGTTTTCATCAAAGTAATTTCTTCCTACAAAACCGTCTATGCCTTTTGTGTCTCCTTTAGCAAGAGCCTCGGGGATTCCATTCCAAGCTTGATAGGTTTTTTCATGTCCTGAAAACGTATTAAATCGAATAAATGAATTTTTGAGGTAATAACCACCAGACAAATAATAGGATTGAAGATTAGATGAAGCCCGATCTACAAAACCATCTGATACGATTCTAGAAAGTCTGGCATCAAAAACGAATCTGTTGTTTAGCAATCCGGTGGAAGCCAGGAAGTTGGTTTTCAGCGTATTGAAAGAGCCTGCTGAAACATTTACCTCTCCATAGGCCTCACGGTTGAGTTGGAGTGTATTTACATTTATACTGCCACCAAACGCCCCAGCACCGTTTGTAGAAGTACCCACACCTCGTTGAATCTGAATACTTTGTACAGAGGAGGCAAAGTCGGGCATATTTACCCAATAAACGCCTTGCGATTCGGAGTCATTGTAAGGTATGCCGTTGAGGGTCACATTAATTCGGGTCGGGTCGGTTCCTCTTATACGAATTCCTGTATAGCCAACGCCCGCACCAGCGTCAGAGCTTACCACCACAGAGGGCATTTGGTTAAGCAAAAAAGGCAAATCTTGTCCAAGGTTTTGTTTCTTGATTTCTTTTTGGGAAACATTACTGAAGGACATTCCTGAATTTTCTCTGGCTCTAGTGGCGTTTACCACTACTTCGTTAAGTGTTTGAGAATCAGTAGAATCTTTGCCTTTTTGGGCAAAAAGTGAAGGGCTTGAAAAATGTACGAAAAGTCCAAAGAATGATAAAATGGTTAATTGTTTCATAACAATTTCTTTAAAATTATTACGAAGCAGAAAAAGGAGCAAAATGCTGTCTTCGGGCCTGATGGCCTTGTTAAACTTAATTTTACTATTGAAATTTCTGAGAAACGATGCTGGTATTAATGGCAAAGTTTTAGCTCAAATCCCTTCGTCGGTACTAACCGCATCAGGTTCAATGGGTATGATCTCAGCCCGTTGTTTTCAGGCACCCCTTTTATGAGATTTCGGATGCAAATGTATGTGCTTTTTTTCTAATTTCAAGTAGTTTTTTTTGAATTTGCCATTCCTAAGCTCAAAATACCCCCAGCGGTGAGATAATGGAAAATATCAATCGTGAATTCGTCTTTGCCAAATATTTGAGTGCGGAAAGTACCCAAAGCAAAAAAAGCTACTCCGATTAATAGCCAAACAGAAACCATGGTTTTGCCTTTTGTTAATCCCCAAATGGCTAAGATAACCACCAAACTCATGGCCACCATAGGGGTGACGGCTCCGATTTTGCTCAAACCAAATCCCTCTGAAAGTGCATAAAGAAGGAAGCCTAAGGTGAGTAAAGTATAGCAGGCTATTTTGGTCAAATCCTTACCCGAAACCAGTGCAAATGTGGCACCCACAAGCCCGACTCCACCAGTGATGGTTGCCAATTTTTGAAAAAATAATGAAATAGTGTTAGCATCGGGGTAGCCTGCGAAAGTGAGAGCCCCAAAAATGGCAGCTGCGGTTACGGATAACACGAAAGATTCCCAAAGAACGGTGCTGGTGAGATTAAGTTTTGAAAGATAAACAAAGAATACATAAATACCTATTGTAGCCAAAATGGCATCAGAAATTACGTGGCTTATTTGCATAGTTTTATTAGGTTTGATTTTTCAAAAATAGCTATATTTTAATCTTTCACCAGATTTTTAAGAAATAAAATTCACTTCTGGGTTGATTGTTATTCCGAATTTTTCAAGAACTGAGGCCTGAATTTCAGAAGCCAAGTCAGCAATTTCTTGACCTTTCCCCCCACCATAATTAACTAAAACCAATGCTTGTTTGGCATGAACGCCAATATCTCCGATGCGTTTTCCTTTCCAGCCTGCCTGTTCAATGAGCCAACCTGCTGGCACTTTCACCGTTTTTTCGTCAATTGGGTAGCTTGGGATTTCAGGATATTGTAGTTTTACAGATTCGTAAATACTTTTTTCTATTTCAGGGTTTTTGAAAAAACTTCCCGAATTACCTATTTCGGCGGGGTCGGGCAATTTACTTTTACGTATGGCAATTACGGCATCGCTGATGGCTTTTACCGACAGTTTCTTTACGCCCATTTGTTGCAGTGTATCTTTTATTGCTCCATAAGAAACATTAAAAATTGGCTTTTTAGACAATTCAAAACAGACGTTCAAAATCACATATTTCCCATTGCCTTGGTGTTTAAAATAGCTTTCTCTGTATCCAAAATTGCATTTTTCTTTATCAAACCTTTCAACTTCTAAAGTCTCTAAATTTAGTGCCTCCAATTCTACAAAGACATCTTTGATTTCTATGCCATAAGCACCAATGTTTTGCATGGGAGCTGCACCTACAGTTCCCGGGATGAGGGATAAATTTTCTAATCCAGAAAGATTTTTTTCAATGGTATCTAAAACAAAGGAATGCCAATTTTCACCCCCTCCAGCCTCTAGGACGACTTTTTCTGAATTTTCTGAAACGATTTTAATTCCTTTTATTTCGTTTTTTAATACTAAACCATCGAAATCGTTCATCAACAAAATATTGCTCCCGCCTCCAAGAAAGAGTTTCTTTTCGTTTTTAAATCTTTGATCTCGGAGAATCTCCTCCAGGTCTTCAACAGACTTGAAAATTGCAAAATACTTGGCCTTGGCTTCTAATCCAAAGGTGTTATAGGGCTTTAATGATATGGTTTCTTTGATTTCGGGCATGATTTCGAATTTGGATGCAATTTAGGCGATTTTTTTGTATCACGGAGGTTCTCGGAGTTTTGCTCAGAGGTTCTCGGAGTTTTTTTTAAACACATAGATAGCTAAGATAAAAACAAGTTTTTATGTTAAAATAATTAAGCTGCCATTGGGTGCTTGTAATCTAATTTAAACATTTCGCCTGACCTTACTACAGCGAAAACCTGGTGTAATATTTTATTTTTTATATTG